>CAJWJW010000105.1 GCA_913041775.1 uncultured Flavobacteriales bacterium | reverse complement strand
CAGTGGACGTTTGCTATTTGATGGTCGGTTCATCCGTACTTACCCGGAGTTTAATAAACAGAATTAGTGCGGGTTTCTTTTTTTATATAAATTAAACATAACATGACAGAAATACAAATAACTGCAAGTGTAGTGGGAGTTGTAGCCTTAGTTTTAGGTTACATTATCGCATCTACACTAATGCGTAAATCCATAGCATCAAAATCGAATACTTTACTCGATGATGCAAAGAAGAACTCAGAACAGCTTAAAAAAGATAAAATCTTACAAGCTAAAGAGAAGTTTTTAGAACTCAAAAGCGAACACGAAAAGGTGATTAACACCCGTAATCGCAAAATGAATGAATTAGAAGCTAAGGCGACAGAGAAGGACACAAAACTCAATCAAAGACTTGAAGATTCAAAAATAAAATCTAAAGAACTCGAGAGTAAGTTCGAAAACTTAACGCAGCAACAAGAAATTGTTGAGCGCAAAGAAAAAGAGTTAGAAAAAGCTCATGCAAGACAGGTGAAAGCTTTAGAAACTATTTCTGGAATGAGTGCCGAAGACGCAAAATCTCAATTAGTAGATGCACTAAAAGCAGAAGCTAAGACAGAAGCAATGTCTTTAATTCAAGACACTATAGAAGAAGCAAAACTTACCGCCAACAACGAGGCTAAAAAAATTGTAATTCAAACCATACAACGTGTAGCAACAGAACATTCTGTTGAAAACGCAGTATCTGTTTTCAATATCGAAAGCGATGATATTAAAGGTAGAATTATCGGTAGAGAAGGTAGAAACATTAGAGCATTAGAATCTGCTACTGGAGTAGAGATTGTAGTAGACGATACACCTGAAGCTATCATACTTTCTTGTTTCGATCCTATACGTAGAGAAATTGCACGTTTAGCACTTCATAAACTTGTAACCGATGGTCGTATTCACCCTGCTCGTATTGAAGAGGTCGTTGCTAAAACAAAGAAACAATTAGAAGACGAAATTGTAGAAACAGGAAAACGTACTTGTATCGACTTAGGTATTCATGGTTTACATCCAGAGCTACTAAGAATGGTGGGACGTATGCGTTACCGTTCTTCATATGGGCAAAACCTATTACAACACAGTAGAGAAACAGCTAACTTATGTGCTACTATGGCTTCTGAGCTTGGACTAAACCCTAAAGCAGCTAAAAGAGCCGGTTTATTACACGATATTGGTAAGGTTCCAGATGATGAACCTGAATTACCACACGCTATTTTAGGGATGAAAATTGCTGAGAAATATGGTGAAAAGCCAGATATCTGTAATGCTATTGGAGCACATCACGATGAAATTGAGATGACGAATCTTTACGCACCTATTGTACAGGTATGCGATGCGATCTCGGGCGCTAGACCTGGAGCAAGAAGAGAGATTGTAGAATCATATATTCAGCGTTTAAAAGAATTAGAAAGCCTTGCTTTGGCACACCCAGGAGTACTTAAATCTTACGCTATTCAGGCAGGTAGAGAGTTACGTGTTATTGTAGAAAGCGAAAAAGTAAGTGATGAAAAAGCAGGTGCTATATCGTTTGAGATATCTCAAAAAATTCAAAACGAAATGACTTACCCAGGACAGGTTAAAGTTACAGTAATAAGAGAAACGAGAGCAGTAAATTACGCTAAGTAATAAACTCTTTGACGATAAAAAAAGCCCACCGATTTTCGGTGGGCTTTTTTTATGACTAAGAATAAATAATTAATGTTTCATTTTTGTAAAACATTATAATGGAAACCGGAATGCTTGAATTATTCTAAAACATCAAATTCTTAACTACATAATTCTATTCTTCCTTAAACTTTTAAGTAGCTAAATTTAGTGGGGGGGGGGGAAATATACTTTACTTTTGCCATAGCAAAATTTATAAGATGAGAAACACAGCATTAAGTCATATACACGAAGCATTAGGAGCTAAAATGGTCCCCTTTGCAGGATACAACATGCCCGTTCAATATGAGGGTGTTACCGCAGAACACCTCTCTGTTAGAGAGAATGTAGGTGTTTTTGATGTTTCCCATATGGGAGAATTTATCATCCGAGGAGAAGGAGCATTCGAATTGGTGCAAAAAGTTACCTCTAACGATGTTTCCAAACTAGTTGATGGAAAGGTTCAGTATACGTGCTTACCGAATGGTAATGGAGGAATTGTAGATGATTTATTGGTCTACAGAATGGATGAAAAAACCTATTTCTTAGTGGTAAACGCATCTAATATAGCAAAAGACTGGGATTGGATTTCTAAACACAATACTGCTGGAGTAGAAATGGTAAACATTTCTGAAGAGACTTCTTTATTAGCAGTTCAAGGACCCAAAGCGGCTAAAGCTTTACAAAGCCTTACTGAGATGAACATCTCAGACATGAAATACTATACTTTCCAAAAAGGAAACTTTGCAGGAAAAGAAAACGTACTCATCTCTACTACTGGATATACAGGGGCAGGTGGATTTGAAATTTACTTTAATAATGATGATGCCGAAGAAATTTGGAAAGCCATTTTTGAAGCTGGAAAAGACTCTAACATCTCTCCCGTAGGATTAGCTGCAAGAGACACACTCCGCTTAGAAATGGGCTTTTGCTTGTACGGAAACGACATAGACGACACTACCTCTCCACTAGAAGCTGGCTTAGGGTGGATTACAAAATTCACCAACGACTTTGTAGATTCTGACTTTTTACAAAAGCAAAAAGAAGCAGGAATTACCAAACTTTTAGTAGGATTTGAATTAGTAGACAGAGGAGTTCCTCGTCAGGGTTACGATGTGGTAAACCAAGAAGGAGAAAAGATTGGAAATGTAACTTCTGGCACCATGGCTCCAAGCTTAAAAAAAGGAATAGGCTTAGCTTATATCCCTAAAGACATGACTGCTCCGGGAACAGAAATTTACATTGCCGTTCGTAAAAAACAACTAAAAGCGAAAGTGGTAGCCTTACCATTTTACAAAGCATAATATGTCTAAAAGGAATCTTCAAGTTTGTATGAGCCCTGCATTATTCGATTTATATGCAGATCGAAAGAGTATTGTGGTAGTGGTAGATGTGCTTAGAGCAACTTCTACCATGTGCATTGCTTTTGAAACAGGGATTGAAAAAATGATTCCTGTAAGCACCGTAGAGGAGGCTTTAGAATACAGAAGCACAAACCCTGATTATGTATTAGCAGCGGAAAGAAATGGAGCTGCTGTAAGAGGCTTCGATTTCGGAAACTCTCCTCAGTATTACTTAGACCATGATATGAGTGGCAAAACCATAGTTATGACTACGACCAATGGAACTAAATCTATTGGTATTGCTAAAAAAGACCATGAAGTAATTATTGGTTCTTTACTTAATTTAGATGCTATCTCTAAATGGCTCATACAGCAAGATAGAGATGTACTCATTTTTTGTGCCGGCTGGAAAGATAAATTCAATTTAGAAGATACTCTTTTTGCAGGCGCGCTAGCTCAAAATTTGGTAGATAGTAATTTGTACGACAACTCTTGCGATGCAACACAAGCAGCACAAGTATTATGGGAAAAAGGAAAAGATGATCTATTTGCCTTTTTAGACAATTCTTCTCACCGTAAAAGATTGGCAAAATTAAACATCGATTCAGATATTAATTTCTGCTTAAAAATAAACCAAACGACTAAAATACCTATTTTAAAAGGAGATATTTTAGTAGCATTAGATGCATGTTAAGATGTAAAATATATAGTTTTTTATTCGTCTTCGTTCTGGTTTTATGTTCGTTGGGTTTTCATGCACATAAAACGATGCATAAGCACGCTATTTATAGCTTACCCTCAGGATGAGTCATTTTTTTCAAACTCATTCTTTAGAATTAGAAGAACGTTCCGTTTCTGCAGATAAAAGAAGGTATATTGACAGCACAGAAGTATGTAAACATTATATCGACCTTGACTTATAGGGAAGTAGTCCATTTGACTCAGTTCCAAAAAATTGGTTTCTTGCCAAAGAAAAATATAGCGAAGACACTTTAAAAAGTAGAGGTATTCTACCTTGGATAATACATTGGGAATATAAAAGACTAGTTTGGGCAATGGATTCTGGTTCTGTAGAGCAAGTAATTCGTCATGCATGAGACCTAGGTCATTATGTTTCTAATGCTTACGTTCCATTACATACAACCTATAATTATAATGGTCAGTTTACAGATCAAAAAGGAATTCAAGCCCTATGGGAAAGTAGAATTCCGAAAGCCTTTTCGGCTGATTACGAATATTTTATAGGGAAATCTGTATATTTGGAAAATTCTTTGAGCTACTCTTGGGAACTAATAGAAGAAAGTTTCTCCCTATTAGACTCCACATTGAACTTAGAAGATAAAATTAGTATACATTATTTAGAAGATACTAAATTCCGTATGTCAGCAAAAAATGGAAAAATACTGGCAGCCTACAACACAGAATTTATTTCGGACTATAATGCAATACTTAACGGAATGGTGGAACGAAGATTGCAAAGAGCCATACTCGTTGTAGGTTCTTTTTGATATTCTGCATGGATTGATGCCGGACAACCAGACTTAAATGATTTACCTATCAAAACAGAAAACATACATAGATCAAACAAGAAATACATACCAGATAGAATACATGAGTAAAGCAACACAATACAAAAAAATCATCACCAAAGAAGAGATTAACTTACTCGAACTAGATAAGTATAATGGCGAAATAATTCTGGTAGACACTGAAAAAGAGCTTGAAAAAGCCTGTTCTGAAATTGAACAATGTGCTATTATTGGGATAGATACTGAAACTAAACCATCCTTTAAAAAAGGACAGATGAATACGGTTGCCTTACTACAAATAGCAACCGATAAAAAAGCCTATATAGTTAGACTTAAAAAAGTGAAAATGAGCCAACGCTTGGCAGACATATTTGCCAACGAAGCCATTAAAAAAATAGGAATTGCTATTTTTGATGATCTTAAAGACCTAAAAAAAATCATTCCTTTTACAGATAAATCCGTAGTAGACCTTAACCTTTTAGCCCCTAAATTAGGATTCGAAAGTATAGGAGCGAAAAAATTATCTGCTTTGGTTTTGGGAATTAGAATTTCTAAAAGACAACAAGTTTCCAACTGGGAATTAGAGAAACTATCGCAGGCACAAACAAACTACGCAGCTACAGATGCATGGATTTGTAGAGAGATTTATTTGAGATTGATATAATTACCTCAACAAATCTTCCAGCTCTTGTCTTTCAATTTTAAAAGACTCTTTTAAGTTTTTTATT
>CAJWJW010000104.1 GCA_913041775.1 uncultured Flavobacteriales bacterium | reverse complement strand
ACATCATCTTACTAGCAATTTCACCTTCTAGTTTAGGGAATGTAAAATAACCGTGCGCATCCTTAGCATGCTGGCCTAGAGGACCACGATTATTTTTCAATTTTTCAAATAAATCCATTTTTATATCGTTAAGGAATTTGGGCAAAAATACAAATAGATATGTACTAGACAAAATTGTGAACGATAAGTACGAAAAATTCCTACTATTTTTTCTTTTAAATTATATATTTGCAGCATGATAAAAAGCAACATTCTATTTTTCTTAGGTTTTATAGCCATTGTCTTCTCTTCTTGTAGTGAATATCAAAAGTTACTTAAGAGTAGTGACTTAGACTTCAAATACGAGCAAGCCGTAAAATTGTACGAAAATGAAGAGTATATAAAAGCATTTCCTCTATTCGATGAATTACTTCTATTATATAGAGGTACTAATAAAGCTGAGGACGTTTATTATTATTACTGTAAAACAGAATATGAAAAAGGAAACTTACTTTCTTCTGCATATCATTTTAAGAACTTCTCAAGTACTTATAACGACAATTCTAAGGCAGAAGAGTGTGCCTATTTAGCTGTTTACTGTCATTTTTTACTCTCTCCTAAGTATAGTTTGGATCAAACCAACACATATAAGGCATTAGATGAGATTAAAATATTTTTTGATAAGTACCCAAACAGTACTTACATAAAAGCTTGCAACAAGTTAAAAATCAAGCTATCAGATAAGTTAGAGAAGAAATCTTTTGAGAATGCAAAGCTCTATTATACAACAGGAAATTACAAAGCGGCTATACATGCATTTAATTTAGCACTTCAAGAGCATCAAAATTCTGTATTTAAAGAGGAAATCTTATTTTTGCAGCTGAAAAGCTTTTTCTTGTTAGCACAAAATAGTGTGGAAGAAAAAAAAGACAAACGTATAAAAGATACGATTATCGCATTTAATCAGTTTAAAAATGCTTACCCTAAAAGTTCGCATCTACAAGAGTCGAAAAGAGTTTTCAAACAAGTGAAATTGCTAAGAAAAAAATAGTACATACTTATATTATGGATTACAAAAAAACAAACTCTGCAAAAACTACCATCACAAATAACACAAAGTTATTTGAAGATAGAGTAGGGAATATCTATTCTGCAATTGTTGCTTTAGAAAAACGATCTAACCAAATTAGCTCTGAGATAAAAGAAGAGTTGATTGGTAAATTAGATGAGTTTGCTACGCACAACGATAGTCTAGATGAAATTTTCGAAAACAAGGAACAAATTGAAGTTTCTAAGTTTTACGAAAAATTACCAAAACCAACCTTATTAGCAATTCGTGAATTATTAGACGATGAGCTATTTATTAAGCAGGATATAAAAGAAGCCTAATCTAATCTGATGATCAGTGGAAAAAACATCCTTATCGGGATAACTGGTGGTATTGCCGCCTATAAATCTGCTCATCTAGTTAGAGAATTCATAAAAGCAGGAGCGAATGTAAAATGCATTCAGACTCCTGCTTCTAAGGATTTCATTACCCCTTTAACACTTTCTACGCTTTCTAAAAACGAAGTTTTCTCAGAATTTACTACTGACAAAGAAAACCCTCGTTGGAATGATCATGTCTCCTTAGGTTTATGGGCAGATCTATTTATTGTTGCTCCTGCTACTGCTAACACATTAAGCAAAATGAGTACCGGGCAGTGCGACAATTTACTCATGGCTACCTATCTCTCAGCCAAATGCCCTGTTTACATAGCTCCAGCAATGGACTTAGATATGTTTGCACATCCTACAACAACTAAAAACTTACAGTTATTAAGCTCTTTTGGAGCGACTATAATTTCTCCAGAAAATGGTGAACTAGCTAGTGGATTAGTCGGCTTAGGTAGAATGGCAGAACCAGAAGCGATATTTCAGTTTATAGAAAATGATATTTTATCGCAACTTCCTTTACGAAACCATTCTATTCTTATTACTGCAGGACCTACTCACGAAGCTATAGACCCAGTACGATTTATTGGCAATCGCTCTTCTGGTAAAATGGGACTTGCTTTAGCAATTAACTTTGCTGATCAAGGCGCACAAGTACAACTAATAATGGGTCCTTCGAGCCTACAAATTAATCATACAAATATTACTGTTCATAGAGTGGAGTCTGCTAGTCAGATGTATGAAAAAGCAATGCACTATTATAATGATTGCACAATTGCTATTGCCGCTGCAGCAGTATCAGACTACGCACCAAAAGTAGTACATACGAATAAGATTAAAAAAGAAGAGGGTACTCCTACAATAGAGCTCACAAAGACAAAAGATATTCTCGCAGAGATGGGGATTCGAAAAGAGCATCAGTTCTTAGCTGGATTTGCATTAGAAACACATAATGAACTGGAGAACGCTCAATTAAAGTTGGAGCGTAAAAACCTAGACCTAATAGTTCTGAACTCATTAAATGATAAAGGAGCAGGTTTTCAGTCGGATACAAATAAGATTACGATACTTACTAAGAGCAATAAAAAGCTTAGCTTTGAGTTAAAATCTAAGCAGGATGTTGCCCAAGATATCGTGAATATAATCTTAATAGAAATCAATGCTTAAACTTTATACAGTAGTACTTTTATTTTTGTTTAGCTTACAATTAGGCGCACAAGAACTAAACTGTAGAATTCAAATCAACTCACAACAAATTAAAGGAACAAATAGACAGAAGTTCACTTCTATGCGTACTTCTATTTTTGAGTTTATGAATACAAACCGTTGGACTACAGATATTTACTCCAACGAAGAACGAATAGAGTGTAATATCATTATAAACTTAACCAGTGAGGTGGGTGCAAATGGCTATAAAGGTTCTATAACTGTTAAATCTACACGACCAATCTATAGGGCGTCTTACAACTCTCCAGTACTAAACATTATAGATACAGACTTGAGCTTCGAGTATGTAGAGAATCAAAGTTTAGAATTTAACGAACACAACCACAGTTCAAATTTAATTTCTGTTTTAGCTTATTATGCCTATGTAATTATAGGGATGGACAATGACACATTTATTCCACTAGGCGGAGAAGAAGCTTTCTTAAAAGCAAATAAAATTATTAATAATGCCCAAGGAGACAATAAAGCCAGTGGGTGGAAACCTTACGAAAGCACATTTAATAGATATTGGTTGGTGGAGAACTTATTACACAATGATTTCAAACCATTAAGAAATGGTATGTATAGCTACCATATAGACGGACTTGACGTTCTAGGCGATCAGGCTGAAGCAGGTAGAGATGAGATAACAGCAGCACTATATAATGTAAAAAGTAGCGCCGATAAAAAGCAAAACGCCTATTTATTAAAGGTGTTTTTTGATGCAAAAGCAACAGAAATTACTAAAATTTATTCTGATGGATTTATTACCAATAAGAGTGAGTTGGTGCAAATGCTCAAACAAGTAGATCCATCCAACGCTACTAAGTGGGAAAGAATGCTACAAGAACAAGGAAAGTAATTATATGCTTCAACAGTTATCTATAAAAAATTACGCTATTATAGATTCCCTTGAAATTGATTTCAAGAAGGGGTTTACTGTTATTACTGGAGAAACCGGTTCTGGTAAATCTATAATATTAGGTGCTCTGCAATTATTAATGGGGCAAAGAGCAGATTCAAAATCAATATTAAATAGCGATAAGAAATGTATTATTGAAGGTTCTTTCTCAATTGAATCTTACCATTTAGAATCCTTCTTTACCGAATACGAGATAGATTACGATGCCAAGGAGACGATCATTAGAAGAGATATTTCTTCTAACGGAAAGTCGAGAGCATTCATTAACGATAGTCCAGTAAGCTTAACAATTCTAAAAGAATTTTCATCTTACCTTATCGATATACATTCCCAACATCAAACAGTACATTTAAATAATGCTAATTACCAACTTCAATTAATTGACAGCTTAGCTCAAAATAGCCAAGAGAATCACAAACAATTACTTGATGAATACCAAGAGGGTTATACAGAATTGAATGCTCTTAACAAAGAATTAGACAGTAGTTTAAATGAAGGAGAAGAATCTAAAAGTCAATTAGATTACTTGTCCTTTTTATACAATGAACTTGAGGAAGCCAACTTAATAGTAGGAGAAAAAACAGTTTTAGAAGAGCAAATAAAAACTGCGGAGAATAAGGAAGAAGTAAATTCTGTACTTCAAAAAGTAAGTTATATTCTCGAAAACAATCACAGAGTAGAGCCTATAAATACTCAGTTATTTAACTTAGTTCAGGATTTACAAAATATAAGCACTTATAACAGTAAGTACACAGAGCTCGCAGAAAGATTAAATAGCGCCACTATAGAGCTTGCAGATTTATCTAAAGAAAGTGAAAGCCTACTTGCATCGAGTATTGATGATACTATCGATTACGAACAAGCTAGCGAAAGATTAAATTTAATTAATCAACTTGAACAAAAGCATCGTGTTTTAAGCTTCGACGAATTGATTGAGAAGTTTAATTCTATAGGAGAACATTTAAATAAATACTTATCTACAGAGGCTACCATAGATCGATTAACAAAGGCGATTAGCGATTTAACAAGTAAGCTCTTAAAAAAGGCTAAATCTATAAGCATAAATAGAAATAAGGTAGCAAAGGATATTGACGGTTTTATAATCGCTTCTCTAAAAGATTTAGGGATTAAAAACGGTCAATTTAAAGTTTCGATTACCAAAAAGGAAGTACTTAATGAATGGGGAATAGACTCCGTGAACTTTCTGTTTTCTGCTAATAAAGGCATGACTTTACAAGAAATGTCTAAAGTGGCATCTGGTGGAGAAACCTCTAGATTAATGTTAGCCTTAAAAGCATTGTTGGCAAAACATTTAGCCTTACCTTGCTTAGTGTTGGACGAAATTGACACTGGAGTATCAGGAGAAATAGCAGGTAAAATTGCTAAACTCCTACTTGAAATGTCGAAAGAAACTCAATTAATAGTTATTAGTCACTTACCACAAGTTGCGGCAAGGGCAAATAACCATTATAAAGTAGAAAAAAAGGACATAAAAGGAAGAACACAGACATTAATTAATAAGCTAAGTGAAGAAGAACGCTTAGAAGAACTCGCAAAAATGCTTAGTGGTGAACAGATTAGCGAGGCAGCATTAGAAAATGCAAAAGCACTCATTGCAAACTATTAGGTAAAGGATAATTTCAATTATATTTGTTAAAATTTAACGAGAGATAGCATGTTATTAAAAGGAAAAAAAGGAATTATTTTCGGAGCATTAGATTCTAAATCTATTGCATGGAAAGTTGCCGAAGAAG
>CAJWJW010000103.1 GCA_913041775.1 uncultured Flavobacteriales bacterium | reverse complement strand
AAGCCAATGAAATTTTAGGTTTCCGTATTACGGATATTATGTTCGAAGGGAAAGCTGAGGAGCTCAAACAAACAAAAGTAACTCAACCAGCTATATTTTTACACTCTACTATTCTTGCCAAATTATTAGGTGATAGTTTTAAACCTGAAATGGTTGCAGGACATTCTTTAGGAGAGATTTCTGCACTTACTTCGGTGGGCGTATTAGCTTTTGAAGACGGATTAAAACTAGTTTCTAAAAGAGCCTTAGCTATGCAAGCTGCTTGCGAAGCAGAGCCATCTACCATGGCTGCAATTTTAGGATTGGGAAATGAGATAGTTGAGGATATCTGCGCTAAAGTAAACGGTATTGTAGTGGCTGCAAATTACAACTGCCCTGGGCAATTAGTAATCTCTGGAGCTGTAGATGCAGTAAATGATGCATGCGAGCAATTGAAAGACGCAGGAGCGCGTAGAGCCTTAGTTCTTCCTGTAGGAGGAGCTTTTCACTCTCCACTAATGGAACCAGCTCGTGCAGAATTAGCGCAAGTTATAGAAGCAACAACTTTTAACATTCCTTCTTGTCCTGTTTACCAAAATGTAAAAGCTTTGGCAATTACAAACCCAGAAGAGATAAAAGAAAATTTAGTAGCACAACTTACAGCTCCTGTACGCTGGACGCAAACAATGCAGCAAATGATTGCAGATGGTGTTTCGAGCTTTACTGAAGTAGGACCTGGAAAAGTATTGCAAGGTTTAGTGAAAAAAGTAGACCGTAAAATGCCAACAGAATCTGCTGAGATATAATAGTTATTAGGTAAGTAGATCAACAAAATTGACACAAAAAAAGTGCTCCTAGGAGCGCTTTTTTTTAGGTCTAAAAGTAGTTTACAAGAATATCGAAACGAGAATATAAGTGATTAAAAAAAGCTTAGAAAACCAAGAACAATACCACCTAGAATACTAATAAGAGTTTTTCCCTTTGCAGTTTTATTTTTCAGAATTCTCTTTTCAACCAAAACTTGTCCTAAGAAAATTGCCACTACAAAAGCAAAGAAGGAAATCCAATCGAGAGGATTATTCATCCATTCAAAACTATTTACTCCTTCGTCTATAAAGGATATTACTAGAATGAAAAGCACACTAGTACTTAAATAAAGCAGCAAATTAGTTTTCTTTGTATCACTCATTGAAGTTTTGATTTCCATGAATTCATTGAGTTGGATGAATTTCCAGAAACTAGAAGGAACTATTTAGAAGTATATTTTATTCAAAAAACAATTCAATTTTACAACAAGCTCGTATTCTTTAAATTACCTGAGTCAATCAGCTTTTGTAGATAGGCAGATTTAGAAACTTTTTCTTTAATGAGTTTCATATGCCCTAGGTGATGGCAGTCGGAACTTATCCAAGACACGAGATTTGCATCTATGAGTTGTTCTGCAGTTTTTTTAATTTCAGGACCATAATGCCCAATTAAGGAGAGTAAATTAACTTGTAAATCTACTCCTCGTTCAGAAATATCTTTAAGTCTTTTTATGCCCTTATTATTTTTTGTAAAATATGGATAACGCTCAGGATGTGCTAAGATTGGTTTATACCCTTTTAATTGAATTTGAAAAATTACGTCATTTACATTAATCGGTTCTTCTAAAAAAGAAAACTCAAACAGTAATTTATGTTCTGAAATACAAAGTAATTTTTCATTTTCTAATTTCTGTAAAAACTCTGAATCTGTATAATATTCTGCCGCTGCAGAAAACTGTAAACGACCACTTAATATTTTATTAATTTCTTGAGCAGCCGGTAAAATTGTTTCAGGAGTATTTTGGTAATAATCACTCATTATATGAGGAGTCGTAATGATTTTCTGGTAGCCCAAATCTTCAAACCCTTCCAACATAGCCATGGAGTCCTTAATAGACTTTGAGCCATCGTCGATAGCAGGGATTAAGTGAGAATGCATATCCACCGCAATTTGAGAGAAGTCAATATTTATCGAATCCTTTTTACCGAATATATTTTTAAAGATTGAAATCATCTTTTGGTATACTGTTTTTCGTAATAAGCTTTATATGCACCCGAAGTAATGTTCTCCATCCATTCGCTATTTTCTAAATACCAATCTATCGTTTTAGATAAACCTTCACGGAAGTCTACAGAAGGTTTCCAGTCTAATTCATTACAAAGTTTGTCGGCATCTATAGCATAACGTTTGTCATGACCAGCACGATCTTTTACGTAGGTAATTAAGCTTGCTGAGGCGCCACTTTTTCGATCTAACTTCTCATCCATCAAATCACACAAAAGGTGAATTAAATCGAGATTCGTCCATTCGTTTAATCCGCCAATATTATAAGTCTCTCCTTCTCTACCCTCATGAAAAATGGCATCTATTGCAACGGCATGATCTATAACATATAACCAATCTCTAGTATATTGACCATCGCCATAAACAGGAAGTGCTTTTTCTTCTATTATATTATTGATAAATAAAGGGATTAACTTTTCTGGAAATTGGTTAGGACCGTAATTATTGGAGCAGTTAGAAATTACAAATGGTAATCCGTAAGTATTGCCATAGGCTCTAACAAAATGATCGGAACTGGCTTTAGAAGAAGAGTATGGAGAGCGTGGATCGTAAGAAGTAGATTCTGTAAATAAACCTGTTTTCCCTAAAGATCCATAAACCTCATCTGTAGAAACATGGTAAAACAATTTCCCTTCGAAATCTCCTTTCCAGAACTCCTTAGCAACGTTTAATAAATTTACAGTTCCCAAAACATTGGTTTGAATAAAAGCCATTGGATCTTCGATAGAACGATCTACATGCGACTCTGCAGCAAGGTGAATAACACCAGAAATAGTATGAGTTTTAAAAAGAGCTTTCACTAAAGCCTCATCACAAATATCGCCTTTCACAAAAGTGTAGTTGGCAAAAGATTCTAAATCGGAAATATTCTCTAGATTCCCAGCATAAGTAAGCAAATCGAGGTTTACAAAATGATAAGTGGGGTATTTAGAAATCATTAATCGGAGAACATGAGATCCTATAAATCCTGCTGCTCCTGTAATAAGTATATTTTTGAGTGATGTCATGTGTAGTGCTTTTCAAGGCTAAAGTAAAGAGAAAGTATCTAGTAGTCGATATCAAGTAGCTAGTATTTACTATTAACACGGAAAATTATAAATTCATGAAATAATCAAATAATATAACCATGCATAATTTTAAAGATTTAGAAGTCTGGCAGAAAAGCATTGTACTCTGTAAGCAGATATACCTATTAGGAGAAAAAATCCCAAAAGATCAAAAATACTCCCTTACTGATCAGATTCAACGATGTGCAGCTTCTATACCTTAAAAATATTACTGAAGGTGAGGGCAGAGGAACAAAAAAATCATTTGCTCATTTTATACAAATTTCTTTAGGCTCTAGTTTTTAGTTAGAAACACAACTAATTTTAATTCAACAAATATTTGCAGACATAAGTACTGAGAAACTTATTTTACAATGAAATTCAACGCATGCTCGTTGGAATAAAAAAGTGGCTGCAGAAATGAAACCAATGATAACTGGTAGCTTGAAAATACTATACTTAATACTAACAACAAGATACTAGCGACTAGTACCTAATCATAAAAATTCCAAATTAAGCTCAATCTAAAAGTCGGTTTTGCCATAGGATAAGGCTTAAGAATATACTTTTCTCCTTGCCATAGAGAGTTTAAATGCTCGTATGCCAAATAGACCTTTACCGTTTTAATTTTAAAATTAGCAAATAAATCTAAGCGTAAACTTTCTTGGGTTTTACTATTTGGGTTTACATAAAAACCTCCTAATAAAGGAGCGTAAGTCATACCTGGATGAGAGAATCTATACAAAACTCTTATACCAATTTGTGTTTCTGTAGCCTCTTTAAACAAATTACCTTGCCAATATACTTTCTGATTTAATAAAAAATTAGCCAATGGTAAGTTATCACTTGAACTATTTTGAAAAGCTGCAGAACCATTCCAATGCCATTTGTTCACATTTAAATGATGATGTATTCTAGCTTGAAAAACATCAACACGCTCCTCAGAAATCATTGAAAGACCTTGCTCATTAAAATAGTTAAAACCATCTATAGAGTGGTAAGAAGTATTGAATTGTAGATTTTCATTAATATAAGAATCCCATTCAATAAATTGATCTACAATCGAATTGCCCTGTTCTAGTACACAAATAAAATTATTTGCTTGATTAAGTATAGAGCCATTAGTCTGCATCCAGTTTGGGTTCGTTCTATGATAAGCAAATTTGATTTTATTCGAAACTCCTTTTATATTGAAACCTTGAGTGTAATTGGCTAGTAAAGTATAAGTCTCTAGATCGGCTTTACCATATTCAAAATACAGTTCATTCTTATAGTACCTAGATTTCAAAGAAGCAAAGGCAGTCCACTTATTAATTGCTGAAGCATTGTATTTAAACGTTTGTTGACGAGCTCCCAAAACCATATTTTTATCTTCGGTAATACGCTGATTCAATTTTAAAGTATTTTTCACATCCGAAAAGGCTCTTTGAAAAGTCGTTGCAGAATCTAATCGTAAAGGGTAAAACAAAGAATTATCTTGAAGACCTTCGTAGAAAAGAGAATCCTGAGATAAATTAATCTCATAGCTTAGTTTTGTAGCGTCATTGAATGTATACGAATGCCTCCAATCTAAGCCTATATGTTTCACCGTACTTTCTAAGCTCGACCAATTCACAGGCAAAATCTCCCAGTTTGTCTCTGTGCCAGCAAGGAATAAGCTATCATCTGACATGCCGCCATTCCATTGTGATTCATTTTTAAAGGTCTGCAATCGGATTTGAGATTCGTAAGGAATTTCTGGATGTTTAAAAACTCCTTGAATTGAAAACTTCGTGTATTTATTTTTTTCGTGTGTTAAATAACCTAGAGAAACCAACCTATCGTAATCTAATTTCACAGAACCATATTTATACTTTCTCGAATGAGCAAAATTTAATCGCTGTCCTTCAGAGTAAGTTTGAGAATAAATTATTTGGGTGTGTGGGTAATCTTGCTGATACGAACCTCTGTTAGAGAATCGAGAAAATTGTATTCCAAAACCCAGTATTCTATCGCCAATCCGCAAATCGGTAGATTGATTTGATTTCCAATACCATCCAATTATGGGCACTCCAAAATTGGTTTGAGAAGATTTTTCGAATAAACTATAGCCGAGTAAAATAGACTCATCGGCTAATGAAAAAGAATTGTGTTCATTTTGAAACCAGAGGGAATCTAAACCTAAGCTATCGGGTGTATTCACTATTACAAGATCTTCCTGCCCATACAGGAACATCGAACAAAACAAAGGAATCCATTTGAGTATTTTCATTCAGCTAA
>CAJWJW010000102.1 GCA_913041775.1 uncultured Flavobacteriales bacterium | reverse complement strand
TTATTTAAAAAGAAATTGAGAGAAAACTGGATGTGTTAAACACAAAAAAGTAAAAAACCACTTGAGCGAAACAAAAAATATAAGTTTGCTAAAACGAATTATGGTTTTCCAAAAACCGTATAAAGTAATGTTTTGGCTTACCATTTTTGGAACTATTCTCAATTCCATTTTAGCTCCCATAAGACCTTTAATTATTGGTTTTATGATAGATAAATTTGTGATGAAATCAAGTAATTTCGAAGGTGGGTTCAGTGTGCTTAATACTATAAATACGAGTCTTGAACCAGAGAATGGATTCTTGTATTGGACTATTGTAGCTCTTGTTACTGTGATTATAGAAGCAATTTTGAGGTTCGTTACTGTGTACTTCACAAATCTGATTGGGCAAAGTATCATAGCAGATATTCGTGATAGATTATTCAATCACCTTGTTCGGTTCAAGACTCAGTATTTCGATAAAAATCCAATCGGAAAACTGGTCACACGATTAGTTTCTGATGTAGAAGCAGCTTCAGAAATTTTCTCAAACGGAATAATTACCATAGCTGGAGATTTATTAGGAACCAAAACAAGCACTCGTAGTAAAGATCAAATTGATGCTTCAATAGATTATATTGGTGCATCATTAAGTACCTCTTCTACTGGGATTTATGCAAGTTCACTAACTAAACATTTACCTACTTTATTAGATTTGTTTTCTGATGTTCTTTTAAATTCTGAATTTACACAAGAGGAATTTGATAAACTAATTACTCAAAATATTTCTGGTTTAGCAAATGCTTCTGATAGTCCAGATGCTATTGCAGCAAATGTAAATGCAGTATTAAATTTTGGTACATCACATACTTATGGAGAGTTAATGACTGAGGAGTCTTTGGCTAATATTGTGCTTGTTGATTGCGAAAATTTCTACAAAACCTACTTAAGGCCTAAAGGATCTTACTTAGCAATAGTAGGAGATATTTCTGTTAGTGAAGCAAAGGAAATGATGAATACCTACATGACAAATTGGCTTTCTAAGGATTTCCAAAATGCTAGCTATGCTGGGGTAAAAGCACCTTCAGAAAATCGTGTTTCTTTAATAAACAAAGCAGGAGCAGTACAATCTGTAATTAACATTACCTATCCTTTAATTTTACACCCTGCATCGGAAGATGCTTTAAAAGTTAAAGTAATGAACAACATCCTAGGTGGTGGTTCATCGGCGCGTTTGTTTAGAAATTTAAGAGAAGATAAAGCGTATACCTACGGAGCTTACTCGAGTATTAATGTAGACGAATTAGGTTCGTACTTTAATGCTTCTGCTAAGGTTAGAAATGAAGTCACCGACAGTGCAATCGTAGAATTCTTTTCTGAAATAAATACTTTACGAAATGAGAAAGTGTCTCAAGTGGAGTTACAGGGTGTATTAAACAATATGTCTGGTAAGTTTGCTATCGCACTAGAAAATGCTTCTACAGTAGCTCGTTTTGCTATTAACACCGATTATTTAGCTTTAGACGAGCAGCATTATGCTAGCTACCTTAAAAGATTAGCGGCAATTACGATTGAAGATATTTACGAGGTAGCTCAAAAATACCTTAAACCTACAAATGCACATATCATTGTTGTTGGTGATGCGGATTATTTAAAAGATATATTGGCGATTTTTGGCGAAGTAACCCTTCGAGATATATACGGAAATGAGAAATCTGACTTAAGAGCTGTTACAACCGGTATAACTGTAGAATCTATTATTGGAGATTATATCTCTGCTATTGGAGGTATAAAGAAATTGAATAAATTAAGCAGTGTACAGTTTAACTATACAGCTTCTATTCCTGGTGCTCCAGCTGAATTAGAAATGGAAATCTTGCAGCAACAGCCAAATTCATTTTCTATGACTATGAAGATGATGGGCATGACCGTACAGAGACAGTTCTCTAACGGAAATGAAGGTTTTAACGATGGAATGCAAGGGGCTAGTGACATGACTTCGGATGAGTTAATCGCTGCCCAAAGTGAATTTAAAATTGCTTCTGAGCTTAATTACTTTGATGATTATACTGCTGAGGTAATTGGAATTGATATTCTAGATAGCGAAGAAGTATATGTGGTAATCCGTACCGACGGTGAGGGTGCTAAAGCAACAGAATACTACAGCTTAGATTCTAAGTTCTTAGTAAAATCTGAATCTTCGGTTGAAACTCCTGAAGGAGACCTTAGTCAGACTACTTTGTATAAAGACTACAAATCTGTAAAAGGGTATAGTTTCCCACACCAAACTATTCAAAATGTAGCTGGACAGTCTATAGATATGAAACTTAAAAAAGTTGTACTTAATAAGAGTATTGAAGCTAGTAAGTTTGAGTAACTATCACATACTCATAAATGATCACTCAAAAGCCTTCCGATATTCTGGAGGCTTTTGTTTTTTAATTATATTTGAGCCTATAATATACCTAGAATGAACAAACCTTTAGCAGAACGTTTACGACCTACCAATCTCGAAGAATATATTGGACAATCTCATCTTGTGGGAAAGGAAACGGTTTTCCGTAAGGCTATGGATTCTGGTGTGTTGCCCTCAGTAATTTTATGGGGTCCTCCAGGTGTGGGTAAAACGACCTTAGCTCAAATTATTGCACAGCAGCTAAAACGCGATATTTATACTTTAAGTGCTATAAATTCTGGCGTTAAAGATGTACGCGAGGTTATAGAAAAAGCCAAGAGTAGAGGTTTATTTGGTACACAAAGTCCGGTGTTATTTATTGACGAGATTCATCGTTTTAGCAAATCACAACAAGATTCTCTTTTAGGTGCTGTAGAAACGGGCGTAGTTACTCTTATTGGTGCGACCACAGAAAACCCCTCTTTCGAAGTCATTTCTGCCTTACTTTCTAGATGTCAGGTTTACACACTTGAACATTTTACCAAAGTAGATTTACAAAACCTTTTGCAAAGAGCTATTTCAGAAGATACTGTTTTAGTTAGAAAGAACATTACCATAAAAGAAGACAAAGCACTGTTGAGACTTTCTGGAGGAGATGCACGCAAGCTTTTAAATATTTTTGAGTTGATTGTAAATTCAGAAACCTCTTCTACAATTGTAATTGACGATGCCTTAGTTAGTAGACATGCACAACAAGTATTGGCTTCTTACGATAAAGGGGGAGAGCAGCATTATGATATTGCTTCGGCACTTATAAAATCTATTCGTGGAAGTGATCCAAATGCTGCTTTGTATTGGTTAGCCCGTATGATAGAAGGAGGGGAGGATATAAAGTTTCTAGCCAGACGATTAGTAATTTCTTCAAGCGAAGATATAGGGAATGCCAACCCTACTGCTCTTATAATGGCTAATAATTGTTTTCAGGCGGTTAGTACTATTGGTATGCCAGAGAGTAGAATTGTTTTGGCTCAGTGTGTTACTTACTTAGCTTGTTCAGAAAAAAGCAATGCTTCTTATATTGCAATCAACAAAGCCCAAGCGTCGGTTAAACAAATGGGAGCCTTGTCTGTGCCCTTAGCGCTAAGAAACGCGCCTACTAAATTGATGAAAGATTTAGATTATGGTAAGGATTATAAATATTCTCACGACTATGCCCACAGCTTTATAGCTCAAGAATTTCTACCCAAAGAAATTAGTGGGCAATCGTTTTTTGAACCCGGAAACAATCCTCGAGAAGCTGCTATGCGTTTGTTCCTTAAAACACGTTGGAAAGATAAGTACGGGTATTAGAGAAGGGAATTCTCTTAATTTATAAAATCCCCAAAACATTTCACGCTTATCTGTTACTTTACAATAGGTATAAAAAGCCTTTTTAGGCAGAAAATCTACAGATCCCTATCGGTACAAGTCTTTAGTAGTAAACACCCAAACCTGTATTATTTATTGGTGTTTTGAAATGAGGTAGGAACTTCTCTGGCTTTATTTGTTTTCGTATTTCTTTTGTAATGCATTGAGGAAATTTCGTAGGTACTGATCCAAGCAATGTCGATAGGATGTATGATTAGGTTTTCTGAAAAATGCACTCAATTCATGCTTGCTTATTTTTTTATTTATTAAAGCAAAGAGGTCTGAAATGTCATCGGATTTTAAATCCAAAGCAATTTTTAGTTTCTTTAAGATCATGTTATTACTCAAAACATCTTCTGGCTCTGGAATAGGACCTTCTCTTTTTCCACGTTTTTCAATGATTAATCCATTGAGGAAAATAGCCAGGTCTTTATCGGTAAGTGCAATTAATAAAGGGTCTTCTTCTTTTTTTAACCAGTTACATAGGAGAGATTTCTTCACATTATGGTTGGCTGTTTTGAAAATCGAAATCATTTGAAGGTCACTATAATTAAATAGGTAACGTATACGCCTTAAGATGTCATTATTAGTCATGTCTTTTTTGTTCCTGTTGTTTCGAATTGTTTAATCATATTCATTAGAAGTATTATAGATATGTGTTACTTGCCTTACATTTTAAAAAATACGCATGCGTATACATTCCCGGAAAAGGTGATTCTGAACTAGTCTCCCAAAGATCATCTGTAATTTGTTTCATAATGTATTTAAATATAACGAATATCTACACTTTGTTCTAATAAATGGGTATCAAAACTGGATCAGCCAAATAAACAGTTGTTCTACTGTAAATAATTATTACAATATTGTACTTGTTTATTAAAGTATGGTAGTGTCGTTCTAACCTAAATAATAGTTGCTCTATCCTAAGTGTTTATTATACAATCGAAAATATATTAGCAATTAGATCTTATCCAATTGTAAGCCAAATGAATTTTTGTTAATTTGTAAACTATACATCTTGCACTAATTGTATTTCATCTTATGGCTAAATGGTCTTCTTATTATCTTATTAGAATTGAGTTTTTGGGCTTTCGATATCATGGTTGGCAAAATCAAGCTAAACTTAAGTCGGTACAAGGGATGATAGACAAGACCTTTGCCTTTATTTTAGGGCATACCGATTTTAAAACCTTGGGTTGTGGCAGAACAGATGCAAAAGTTTCTGCCGATGATTTTGCTTTTGAACTTTTTGTAAACGATTCTTTCGATTGTGATAAACTCCTAGAGCGTTTAAATAAGGAGTTGCCATCGGATATACGTGCTAATTCTGTACAGGAGGTTTCTACAGATTTTAACATTATTCAGGATTCTAAAATTAAGGAATACCATTATTATTTTTCTTCTGGCGCTAAGTCACATCCTTTTAATGCTCCTTTAATTAGAGATTTTGGTGCGACATTAAATATAGAATTGATGAAAGAGGCAGCTGCTCTTTTTTTTGGTACTCATAACTTTAAGCGTTTTGCAAGTAAACCCTCTGCTAATACAATTTTCGAACGTTCGATATTGCTCTCTATAATAGTAGAAAACACTCGTTTTGTAGATGCCTATTCTCCCAAAGAAGCCTATGTTTTTAAAGTCCGTTCTAAAGGATTTTTACGCTATCAGGTTCGACTTATGGTAGGTGCTTTGGTCGATGTTGGTAGGGGAACTATGACTTTAGAAGATTTAAAAGAGACTTTAGCTGATT
>CAJWJW010000101.1 GCA_913041775.1 uncultured Flavobacteriales bacterium | reverse complement strand
ACATTGGATGCATACAAGAGAAAACTTTTCTGGGTTTCTCTTCCTGCTTTAGCGATGGTCTCAGACCACAACACCAGTTTGTCGATGTCTTTTACTTGTAAGGCGCTAAAACACAAGCGCATCCACAGCACAAAACGCAAAGAATTCTCTTCGGCGTCTTGAGAGTATTCAGCTAATTTAAGGGCCTCATTGATATTACCCTCTACTAAATCCGAAATCATTTGAGCTTTGGCTTGTTCAACATCACGATTTATCAAATAGTTAGTTACCTCAGCATCAGAATAGCGTGGTACCTTAAATAATTGTGTTCGAGATAAAACAGTTGCCAACATATTTTCTTCGCTTTCTGCGACAAGCAAAAAGAGGGTTTTATTTGGAGGCTCTTCAATAATTTTTAACAACTTATTTGCCGCTTGAATATTCATTTTTTCAGGCATCCAAATAAGCATCACTTTTGTGTCACTTTCATAGGGCTTCAAACTCAAATCTTTTACAATATGAGTGCTTTCTTCTACAGAAATTATCCCTTGTTTATTTTCAACACCAATATACTTAATCCAATCGAAAAGAGAAAAATAAGCATTCTCCTTTAAAACTAATCTCCATTCGCTTAAAAAATTCTTACTTATTGGCTTTGCTTTTACTGAAAGTGTTGAAGCCACAGGGAATACAAAGTGCAAATCTGGATGTATATATTTTGTGTGTTTCACACAAGATGAACAATGACCACAAGAATCTGCAACTTGTTTATCTGTACAGGCTACAAATTGTGCAAAAGCTAAGGCTAAGGCTAAATTCCCACTACCGTGAGAACCTAAAAACAACTGCGCATGTGGAACACGTTCTTCACGTACCATTTGCATTAACGATTGCTTACTTTTTTGTTGCCCTAAGACTTCTTTAAATAACATACTTCAAAGATACACTTTGCTATGAATTTCCATCTATTCTTCCTCACTTCTTAAACCCTGTTTATCTAGTACTTTTTCGAAGTCTAAACAATTGAATTTTACTTAAAAGTCTTTAAATATAAGCACCTATAACAGCCTTTTTTAAGACTAGTTCACAATATAAAGGCTATTAAATTTTTAACCATTAACATTCAGCTTTTAACTACTAGAAGACTTACTTTTGCTAAATGAAAACAATAGACCAAGTGAATTTCGAAGGCAAAAAAGCCTTAATAAGAGTAGACTTTAACGTACCCTTAAACGATAAATTCGAAATCAGAGACGATACTAGAATTGCAGCTGCAACACCTACCATAACAAAGATTCTTAAAGATGGAGGTTCGGTAATTTTAATGTCGCATTTAGGAAGGCCTAAAAATGGTCCAGAAGATAAATACTCGCTTAAGCACCTAGTTAAACACTTATCGACTAAACTTAACTTAACGGTAAAGTTTACTCCAGACTGTATAGGTTCTGAGGTAGAAACGACTGTAAGTAAGTTGAAAACTGGAGAGGTTCTCTTATTAGAAAATTTACGCTTTTATGCTGAAGAACAAACCGGAGATAGTGAATTTGCTAAAAAACTAGCTAAGTTAGCTGATGTATATGTAAACGATGCTTTCGGTACTGCACACAGAGCACATGCTTCTACGTCTATAATTGCAGATTTTGTTGGCGACAATAAGTGCTTTGGCTATGTAATGGCAAATGAAATTGCAAACCTTGAAAAGATTGTAAATGAAGGTGAGAGACCTATTACAGCAATTATGGGTGGCGCAAAAGTATCTTCCAAAATTACCATCATCACCAAATTAATGGACAAGGTTGATAAAATAATTATTGGTGGTGGAATGTCCTATACTTTTGTAAAAGCAATGGGCGGTAAAGTAGGAGACTCCTTAGTAGAAGATGATAAATTAGAATTAGCACTTTCATTAATCGCTGAAGCAAAAGAAAAAGGAGTTGAGTTATTAATTCCTGTGGACTCACTAAACGCAGATGCATTTTCGAAGGATGCAAATACTGTGGTTACAGACATCGATAAAGTTGAAGATGGATGGATGGGATTAGACATAAGCGATAAAACAAAAACGATTTACAGAGAAGCAATTTTAAGTTCTAAAACAATTCTTTGGAATGGGCCTATGGGAGTATTCGAAATGGATAAATTTGCTGAGGGTACAAAATTTGTTGCTAATGCAATTGCAGATGCTACAACGAGAGGAGCTTTTTCTTTAGTTGGTGGTGGAGATTCTGTTACAGCAGTTAAGAAATTTAACATGCAAGACAAGGTAAGTTATGTTTCTACAGGTGGTGGAGCTATGCTAGAGTATCTAGAAGGAAAGGAATTACCTGGTGTAAAAGCAATAAACAGGTAATACTTCAGTATAACAAAAAACCCTTCGAGTTATTGAAGGGTTTTTTGGTTTAAATAGCTTCTATTGCTCTTTCTACTTCTTCTTTTTTCCTTTCAAACCCTTCTAAAATCGATGGATAAATGGCTTGAGACTGAGTAAGAATAGGTTTATACAAAACAGACGCATTAACAATTTCATCTTTCACAATTCCAAATTGATTATTTATACGATCGAAAAACAGAAGCAAGACCGAAAGAATTAATAAGGCTTTTATCCCTCCAAAGAGAGCACCCATTAAACGATTCACAAATCCAAGTGCAACTAATTTCACCAACATTGTTAAAACCTTACCTGTTAAGGTAATCGTTAATACAATAAGTAAAAAGGTAAGTCCATAAGACGCTAGTTGTAAATAAGAAGCTTGTATCTCTAGCACCTCATTTAAGTACCCAAAGGTGATAGAAGAAAAATGCATAGCACCATAAATTCCAGCCACCAAAGCTAATAAAGACGCAAGTTCTAAAATAAGACCTTTCGTAAAACCTCTATACAAACCGTATAAAATTGGGAATATTAAAATGTAATCGAAATAATTCATAGGATAATTTATAAAGTAGAAATGAGATTGCAAAGAACTTTGTATTTTTGTCGAAAATAAACAAATGAGAAATCAAGAATCAAAAGAAAAGTGGGATAATCTAGTTGCATTTGTCTCAAAAGAATTTGGAGAAGGTGAAACACTAGACCTCCAATCAATTTTATTTCTTATTGGAATACAAGAATTAGGAAAAGGTTACCGCGAATTTTCTAAAGAAGAAAAAACAGACCTACTCCACATTGCTATTTGCAGACTCCTTAGTAACTATGGATTCTATGAACTAGAAGGAAGAGACAAAGAAGGATGGCCACACTATACAACAAATGAAAAACTCCCTCCGTTAAAACCTGGCGAACAGACTATTTTAATGAAAGAAGCTGCGATAGTATATTTTGAAGCAAGCGGAATACAACTATAAAAATTGTATTATTCGTAAACGACTACTGTGACTTTTACGTTTTTATCCTCCTCTAAAACTATTAGACCTTCTCCACTATAATTTTCCTGTTCTGCAACAACTTTCATTATCGCTTCATTTTTGAACTCAAATGACACAACACCAGTAGAATCAGTATATGCTTCACGATCAACTACATGTACATCGTTAACATCAACGTCGGTGGTAACTTTAAAGCCACTCATTAAGTTTCCTTGGTTATCTATAATGGTAACTTCTGCAGTGTAGAAATGAATTACTTCTTCACAAGAATTTAAAGATAACAGACTTATAAGAGCTACAAACAAGCTCATAATGCCAAATAATTTACGTTTCATATGTCCTTAATATTTAGTAATATTGTCCGTTGATAAAAGCCAAATATACAAATTTTCACTCATCAAATTTAAATCGGTGAGATAAAGGTCAAAACATGCTAAACAAGATTAAAGAACACATACTTCTAGTAGAAAATTTTGAGGCTAAGTCACTAGAGCTTGTTGAAAAGTTTAGAATCGATTATTTAGGAAAAAAAGGCGTTTTGAATGACTTTTTTGCAGCTTTTAAAGAGGTTCCTAATACCGAAAAAAAAGAATTTGGTCAATTTGTAAATGAGCTTAAAAACAAAGCTCAAGAAAAAGTTAATCAACTCAAAGAAAACTTAGAGCAATCGGAAGAAAATGCAGGGTCTGGCTTAGACCTTACTATGAGCGGAGAATCGATGCGATTAGGCTCGAGGCATCCCCTTTCTATTGTGAAAAATGAAATTGTTGAGATTTTTGCTCGTTTAGGTTTTACAATTTCCGAAGGACCAGAAATTGAAGACGACTGGCATAACTTTAGTGCCTTAAATTTACCCGAAGAACATCCTGCAAGAGATATGCAAGACACTTTCTTTATACAAACCAATCCAGACGTATTATTAAGAACACATACATCATCTGTACAGGTAAGGTATATGGAAAAGAACCCCGCTCCTATACGTACACTTTCTCCCGGTAGAGTATTCCGTAATGAAGCTATTTCGGCTAGAGCGCATTGTATATTCCACCAAATTGAAGGACTTTATATTGATGAGAATGTTTCTTTTGCAGATTTAAAACAAACACTTTTACACTTTGCGCAAGAATTTTTCGGGAAAGAAACCGAAATCAGATTACGACCCTCTTACTTTCCTTTTACCGAACCTAGTGCCGAAGTAGATATTTCTTGTAATATATGTAAAAGTAAAGGATGTAATATATGTAAATATACAGGCTGGGTAGAAATTTTAGGTTGTGGTATGGTAGATCCAAACGTATTGGAAAACTGTGGGATTGACTCTAAAAAATACAGTGGTTTTGCTTTTGGAATGGGGGTAGAAAGAATTACCATGCTTAAATATCAAATTAAAGATTTAAGACTGTTTTTCGAAAATGACATTCGCTTTTTGGAACAGTTTACAAAGGCTTAACATAAAGTTAAAACAAAAAAAATCACTCTTTCGAGTGATCTTTTTTTGCTATAAATAGTTGTGTCAAATATTAAACCAACTGGAAATCGATTTGCTTTTTAACTAAATCTACATTGCGAACCCGAACTTTTATAGAATCTCCCAATTGGAAACGTTTTTTAGTTCTTTTACCTACAAGACTAAAAGTCTCTTTGTGTAATTCGTAATGATCGTCTTTAAGATTGCGCATAGAAACTAATCCCTCACAAAGACTTTCTTTAAGTTCTATAAACATCCCGAACTCGGTAACTCCAGAAACAGCACCCATAAACTCCTGACCTACTTTACCCATTAAATATTTTACTTGCATGTACTTAATAGACGAACGCTCAGCATCGGTAGACAATTTCTCCATTGCTGAAGAATGTTTACACTGCTCTTCTATAGCTTCTTTTTCGGTAATCTTTTCTCCATCTAAATAACGCTGCAATAATCTATGCACCATAACATCTGGCCAACGGCGAATAGGAGAAGTAAAGTGAGAGTAATAATCGAAGCCTAATCCATAGTGTCCAATGTTTTCTATGGTGTATTTAGCTTTACTCATAGTACGTATAGCTAAAAGTTCCACCATATTTTCTTCTCGCTTACCAGAAACATCTGCCAATACTCTATTCATAGAGTTCGCAATATCCTTTGGCGTTTGCAAATTCATTTTATGACCAAACTGATTTACAAAAGTTGAGAAATTGTTGATTTTCT
>CAJWJW010000100.1 GCA_913041775.1 uncultured Flavobacteriales bacterium | reverse complement strand
ATTGAAGGTATTTGTACCGCAAATAGTCAGGTTGACAATATTGAGATAGTGAGTCTACTAAAAAAATTAGTACCCGAGTATAGATCGAATAATTCTGTCTACGAGAAATTAGATAAGAACTAAACGCACATTTTCATGAAGAAAAAAGCAATAATAGTTTCAGGATATTTTAATCCGATACATAAAGGGCATTTAGAATACTTTAATACTGCCAAGGCATTAACTGATGACTTGTTTGTAATTGTAAACAACGACCATCAGCGAGCTATAAAGGGTAGCATAGAATTTCAGCTAGAAGACGAGCGTATGATTATTGTCTCTAATATAAAAGCGGTAGACAGGGCTATATTATCAGTAGATACTGATAGAACGGTTTGTAAAACAATAGCAGCTATAGCCAAGGAGTATGGAGCAAGCTACAACTTAGCCTTTGCAAATGGTGGAGATCAAAATAATGAGACCATTCCAGAAAAAAGTATTTGCGAGGCTATGGGAATAGAGCTTTTAGATGGCTTAGGAGATAAAATACAATCGAGTAGCTGGCTCTTAAAAAAATAACACAGAGCTAAAGGCTCTGTGTCTAACTATTTTTAAACAAAAAGCCCTCCATATGGAGGGCTTTTTGTTTGTCTTGCTGAGCTTTTGTCGAAGCAATGTCAGTCTGAGTTCATCGAAGACCTTTCTTTTCCTAACTCCTTTTAATCTAAGTTTTTTCCTTTATTGCTTCCACTTTTTCTCTTGTTGTCAGTCTGAGCTACTCGAAGACCCTAACCACTTATATTTATATGCCCTCTAAGTAAAAAGAGTTTCACTATATTTAAAACCAAATACAATACGAGATGCAAAAAATAAATTCCTTTGAAGAATTTCAATCAGAATATAAAAAGAGTGTAGAGAATCCTGAAAAATTTTGGGCAGAGAAGGCCAAAAGTTTTCTATGGAAACGCCTTTGGGATAAGGTTCTAGATTGGGATTTTGAAGAACCCAAAGTAAAATGGTTTGAAGGGGCAAAATTGAATATTTCTGAAAACTGTTTAGATAGACATCTGGAGTCCTTAGCTGACAAAACTGCTATTTTGTGGGAACCGAATCATCCATCTGAAGAAGCAAAGCATATATCCTATAGCGAATTACATACTCGTGTATCCCGCTTTTCAAATGTTTTAAAATCGCTAGGAGTTGTAAAAGGTGATCGTATAGCCTTGTATATGCCAATGGTTCCAGAATTGACTATTGCTGTTTTAGCTTGCGCTCGTATAGGTGCGATACATTCAGTAGTTTTTGCTGGGTTTTCGGCTAAGGCATTAGCAGACCGGATTAATGACTCTTCATGTAAATTATTGATTACTGCAGATGGTTCGTATCGTGGTGCAAAAACATTAGATTTAAAACCTATTGTAGATATTGCATTGGAATCTTGCCCTTCTATAGAGCACGCTATTGTTTTAGAGCGAATTTCTTCTAAGCCTACTATGAAGGCTCATCGTGATTTATGGTGGCATGAATTGATAGAGGGTGTTTCTTCGGTTTGTGAAGCTACTATAATGGATGCAGAAGACGAACTCTTTATTCTTTATACTTCGGGCTCCACAGGTAAGCCAAAAGGCGTTGTTCACTCTACAGCTGGTTATATGGTATATGCTGAATATTCTTTCAGGAATGTGTTTCAATATGAAGGTAATGATGTGTTTTGGTGTACAGCTGATATTGGTTGGATTACGGGACATTCGTATGTGATATATGGTCCTTTACTTGCAGGCGCTACAACATTAATGTTCGAAGGAATTCCCACTTTTCCTGATGCAGGCAGGTTTTGGGAAGTGATAGATAAACACCAAGTAAATATATTTTATACTGCTCCTACTGCCATTAGGGCTTTAGAAGCTTGTGGTTTGGACTTTGTTAAGCCCTATAAGTTAGACTCCTTAAAAGTATTGGGGACTGTTGGTGAACCTATAAACGAGGAGGCTTGGCAATGGTATCATAAGCATATCGGAAAAGAAAAATGTCCTATTGTGGATACTTGGTGGCAAACTGAAACAGGAGGAATGATGATTGCACCACTTGCCGGTATTACGCAGCTTAAACCTATGTATGCCACGCTACCACTTCCAGGTATTCAACCTTGTTTGGTGGATGCTGAAGGAAAGGAGATAATAGGCAATGGCGTAGAGGGGAATTTATGCATTAAGTACCCCTGGCCATCAATGATACGAACTATATACGGAGATCATAAGCGATGTAATGAAGTTTATTTTAGTACAAATCCTGGTAAGTATTTTACGGGTGACGGTTGTAAAAGAGATGAAGATGGTTTTTATAGAATTACGGGTCGTGTTGATGATGTGATAAATGTTTCTGGACATAGAATTGGTACTGCCGAAGTTGAAGATGCTATTAATACTCATCGTTTAGTAGTTGAGTCAGCTGTAGTAGGATTTCCCCATCCAATAAAGGGTCAAGGAATTTATGCCTTTGTTATAACTTCAGATCTAAATGGACCTTCAGAGCTTATAAAATCTGAAATAATAGTTGAAATATGTGGTCATATTGGAGCTATTGCTAAACCGGAACAAATTCAATTTGTAAATGGACTACCCAAAACGCGCTCGGGTAAAATTATGCGACGAATTCTTCGTAAAATCGCATCTGGTGAGAAAGAAAATTTTGGAGATACGACTACCCTGCTGGATCCTGAAGTAGTTCAGCAAATTGTTAAGAGTCTTAATTAGGCTTAAACGAAATATGCTTTAACTGTAGAAAAAGAGGTCAAAAGAGCCGTGCAGTCAACGAATGACTATGTCCCATCTTTAAAGTACTCCTTGACCTTTTGACCTTTTGACTATTTCCGTCTTTTTCTTTGTTGTCAGGCTGAGGTACTCGAAGCCTCTTTTTTTTTATCTTAGCGCTGATGAAAAAAGCACAATCATACCAGGCACACGAAACTGCTGTAATAGATGAGGCTTGTACCATTGGTACAGGAACTAAAATTTGGCATTTCTCACATATCATGTCAGGAGCTGTACTCGGTGTCAATTGTAATTTAGGACAAAATGTTGTGGTTTCTCCAGGAGTTGTATTAGGCAATAATGTGAAGGTGCAGAACAATGTTTCTATCTATACTGGCGTTAGCTGTGAGGACGATGTTTTTTTAGGTCCTTCTTGTGTTTTCACCAATGTGAATAATCCCCGTTCGGAAGTTAACAGAAGAGGTGCTTATTTAAAAACACTAGTTAAAAAAGGAGCTACGATAGGGGCTAATGCAACTATCCTTTGTGGTGTGACTTTAGGCGAATATGCTTTTATTGGTGCAGGAACAGTGGTAACTAAAAATGTAGCTGCTTATGCCCTTGTTGTTGGAAACCCAGCCAAGCAAATTGGTTGGATGAGTGCTTTTGGAGAACGATTGAGTTTTGATGCTGACAACTTCGCTCTATGTACTGCAAGTGGCGAGAAATATTATTTAGAAAACGGATTGGTAAAAAGGGTATGAAAGACTTTGCTATAATTGGCTTGTCGGGTTATATAGCACCCAGGCATATTAAGGCTATTAAAGACACACAGAGCAATTTACTTGCTGCTACAGATCCGCACGATAATGTGGGATTTTTAGATTCTTATTATCCCAATGCTTCTTTCTTTACCGAATATGAACGCTTCGATCGCTATATGGACAAACTACAAAATGCTTCTTCTGGAGTTGATTTTGTGTCGGTATGCTCGCCAAACTATTTACACGATGCACATATAAAATCTGCTTTGCGTTGGGGAGCTGATGCCATTTGTGAGAAACCCTTGGTTTTGAATCCATGGAATTTGGACACCCTAGAGCGCTTAGAAAAAGAAACCGGTAAGCGAGTATGGAGCATCCTACAACTTCGCTTACATCCAAGTATAATTGCACTAAAAGAGGGAATTGAAAACAGTCCAGCCTCAACAATTCATGAGGTAGATTTAACTTATATTACGGCTAGAGGTTTGTGGTATTATGCCTCTTGGAAAGGCGATGTTTCTAAGTCGGGTGGTATAGCGACCAATATAGGAATCCATTTTTTCGATATGCTTACCTGGATTTTTGGGGCTGTAAAAAGCAATACCGTTCAGTTGCATAGTCACGATAGAGCAACGGGAGTTTTGGAGCTAGAAAAAGCTAATGTTAGGTGGTTCTTGTCTATTAATAGCGATACATTACCTAAAGAGATAAAGGAGCGTGGACAAACGACTTATAGATCTATTACTGTAGATAAGCAAGAGATTGAGTTTTCTAAGGGATTTACTGATTTACACACCGAATCGTATAAACAAATTATTGCAGGAAATGGTTTCGGAATTGAAGAGGCTAGAACGTCTATAAATATTGTTCACGATATAAGAAATCAAAAACCAACTGGTTTAGTTGCAGACTACCACCCACTTGCAGCTCTAGAGCTTTCTAAACATCCTTTTTTGTAAGGTATTACGGAATTCCGCAGACACATAGAGTTTGTTAGATCTTTATTGTTAGAATGAGGTTACTTGAAGACAATTTTAGGCATCTTTTCCCATTTAAAACAATCTTCGTTCCTAGTTTTTAAACGACCTTTTGACTCTCTCACTCAAAACTCAAGACTATTTTCAATCAAGTCTTTAAACCTAGGAATGGTGTTTACAAAAATCTATTTATTACTTTTGCAGCTATGGCAAATCAAGACGATATTTTCAAGAAAGTTATTGCGCACTCTAAGGAGTACGGATATGTGTTTCAATCGAGTGAATTATACGATGGCTTAGCAGCTGTTTACGATTACGGTTCAAACGGTTCGGAGCTAAAGAAAAACATCAAAGACTACTGGTGGGCTTCTATGGTAAAGATGAATGAGAATATCGTAGGGATAGATTCTGCTATTTTTATGCATCCAGATATATGGCAAGCTTCTGGTCATGTTGATGCTTTTAGTGATCCTTTAATTGACAATAAGGATTCTAAAAAACGATACCGCGCAGATGTGTTGATTGAGGATCACATTGCAAAGATTGACAAGAAGATTGACAAGGACGTGGCAAAGGGCCTGAAGCGATTTGGGGACAGCTTTAACGAAGCAGAGTTTCGCGCGACGAACACAAACGTACTCCGGAGACAGAAGACGATAGAAGAAATAAACGACAGGTTTAAGGACGCGATGAACGCAGAAAACCTCGATGCTGTAAAAGCACTCATTGAGGAGTTGGAAATCGTTTGTCCTGTGAGTGGTTCAAAAAACTGGACCGATGTACGTCAGTTTAACTTGATGTTTAACACGGAGTTAGGTGCTGTAAGTGGCGATTCAGGCATCATATATCTCCGCCCAGAAACCGCACAAGGCATCTTCGTGAACTTCTTAAATGTCCAGAAGAGCGGCCGCATGAAACTCCCCTTCGGGATCGCCCAAATAGGGAAAGCGTTTAGGAATGAAATTATCGCGCGACAATTCATCTTTCGCATGCGTGAATTTGAACAAATGGAGATGCAGTTCTTTGTCAAGCCTGGAACACAGGCGGAGTGGTATGAACATTGGAAAGCG
>CAJWJW010000099.1 GCA_913041775.1 uncultured Flavobacteriales bacterium | reverse complement strand
TTATTGCCCATAGTTTCGAAAATGCCACCAATCACATAGGCCATAACAACCTGGCTGGACCAGTTATGCGTTGGAATAACAATGGGCTTGCTGGAGTCTTTAGCGAAAGCGTAACCGCCTGCCGAAGCCAGCGTCATCGACAGCGCAGCCGCAGCAACATTGCGTGTTAAGTTTTTCATTTTTCTCTCCTTGTTAAAGCAGCCTCATGGCTGCAAATCGCTCTCTCATTATGGGTTACCGCAGGCTCAACCCTGCTTATTGCTATTATTGATCTGTCTGCAGATAGGTTTCTAAGCTGTCGTCCAGCGCATCCGCCCAACCTGTATGATGCGCCGGTGCAACCGCACCAGTCATTGGGCTGACATGGCCGTAATTACGGAACTCCATGATGCTCTTCTTTTTGTTCTTTTTCCATTCATAAAATGCCTTATTTGCCGCTTCTATGTCAAAGCAAGGATAATCAGTTTCGTCAATCAGTTCCTTAGTATAGTTCCCCTGGTAGGCGATGCAGGCGTAATCATCGGCCAGAGCCGCTTCATCTGCCTGACGTTGGGCCACATCTGCTTGCCGCGCGGCGAGATCAGGCACCTGTATCCGACCCATAATAATATCACGCACGTACCATGCCTGCGCATCAAACATATTGAACGTATACCACTGATCCTGCATCCCAAGATAGAAAAGATTTGGATTACCAAACTACCAAAGAGTTCAACAGCTTTTCGGATGGTAGTGTTGATGGTACAGACGATACCCAAGCCTTAGTAAAGCAGTTTGGAGATACAACCAAGTTATTGGTTACTACTATTCAGAAATTAAACAATGCCATAACGGGTCGTTACGATTCGGTAATGCAAAAGCTGAAAGACGAGCGTATCGTTTTCATTTTTGATGAGTGCCATCGTTCGCAGTTTGGCGATACCCATAACCGCATTAAGAAGTTCTTTAACAACCATCAGATGTTTGGTTTTACGGGAACACCAATCTTTGCAGACAATGCGGTAAAGAACCAATTAGGAAAACGCACCACAAAGGAGTTGTTCGAAGATTGTCTTCATAAATACGTTATTACCGATGCTATACGAGATGAGAATGTTCTTAAATTCTCTATTGAATATGTAGGTCGTTATAAGCAGAAGCAAACAAGCCTAAACTTTGTAGATATTGATGTAGAAGCCATAGACACCAAAGAGTTGTTGGAATCTCCCGATAGACTGAATAAGATTACAGACTATATTATACAAAACCACAGTCGTAAAACCCATAACAAGGCGTTTACAGCTATGTTTTGTGTTAGTGGCGTAGATATTCTCATAAAGTACTACGACTTGTTTAAACAAAAGAAAAAAGAAGGGCTTCACGATTTACGAATCGCCACTATTTTCTCTTACGGAGCAAACGAAGACGATAAAGATGCAGATGGCGATTATACCTATTCGGAATTTTCGGAAGCAGCCGAACCACAATTAGAATACAAAACCAAGCACAGTAGAGAAAAGTTAGACGAGTTTATTGCCGATTACAATGAAATGTACGGTTCTAAATATTCTACAAAAGATAGTCAGTCGTACTACGGATACTATAACAATATATCTAAGCGAGTAAAGGATAAAGAAATTGACATTCTGTTGGTGGTGAATATGTTCCTCACAGGATTCGATAGTAAACCACTCAACACGCTCTATGTAGATAAGAATTTAAAGTACCACGGCTTAATACAAGCCTTTTCTCGCACCAATCGTATTTTAAACGAGCAGAAGTCGCAAGGAAATATTATTGCCTTTAGAAACCTTAAAAGCAATACAGACGAAGCCATCGCTTTGTTCTCCAATAAGGATGCAAAGGAAATTATCTTAATGCAACCTTACGAGGATTACCTTGATGTATTTGATAAAGCCTTAGCTCGTCTTTTGGAAATCACACCTACGGTAGATTCTGTAAACAACTTGCCAAGCGAACACGAGGAAATGGAGTTTGTAAGAGCTTTTAGAGACTTAATGCGTATAAAAAATGTACTCTCTGTATTCTCCGACTTTTCCCACGATGATGTGGAAATGGATGAGCAGTCTTTTGAAGATTACAAAAGCAAGTACTTAGACATCTACGATAAAACAAGAAGCAACAACGCAACAGAGAAAGATTCCATTTTAGACGATGTAGATTTCGAGTTGGAGCTTATTCACAAAGACGAGGTTAATGTGAGTTATATCCTCAATTTGTTAAAGCTAATTAATGGCGATAAAACTGAAAAAGGTAGAGCAGAAAAACGCAAACAAATTACCGATATGCTTTCGGGAGAATCGCATCTTAGAAGCAAGAAAAAGCTAATTGAACAGTTCATTACCGAAACCTTAGTTGATTTAGAGGACGATGCTGATATAGAAGAGTTATTCAATACCTATTGGGATGCCGAAAAGCTAAAAGCCCTTACCAAAATAGCCACAGATAACGAGCTTGAACCATTCAAACTCCAAAAGATAATAGACACCTACCTATTCTCTCAGCAACCTATTGAGCGAGACGATATAGTAGAAGCTCTAAAAGTAAAACCAAAGCTACTGCAACGCAAAAAGATAGCCCTAAGCGTAATCGATAAGATTATGAACTTCGTGGAAACCTTTATTGATGGGATGGTGGCGTAATGTTTAATTAAATAGACTTAATAAATAGAACTAATTATGCTAACAGATGTATTTAACAAGATAACCTACCATTTAAGCAAAGGAGAAGAAGTTGAGTTCTCCGTTGGTGGCTCATATTTAGAGACTCGATGGATAAAAAATCCTTTAGATGATAATGAAACAAGTATTCTTTATATGTATATAATAGAAGAAGTTTGTACTCAATCTTTTTTTACTGATGTTGGGTATGGTGCTGATGGTGTCTTTAAATTCACATTAGATTCACTTGATGCGATAGTTATTTATGAAGAATGTACTTTATTTTTAGAGTGTATTGTGGAAGTATATGATGAAAATGGAGAAATCGATGAAGTCGTCAGAGAAACTTTGAATGTAAATTAATAAGTATGTCACAAATAGAAATATTAAAAAATTATACCCTTACAGAAGATTTTATCAAGGATGTGTCTAATGTTATTAATATGAGTGAATAATTAACCTATTCTCTATGGCTCATTGTGTTTGTTAAACTAAAATTTAGTGATGAAAAAAAATCAAATTAATTTTAATTCTTTTTTAGAATATTATAAGATATTCTTTAAAATACCAACTTGGACTAAAGAAAAATATGATTTGCGTAATAAAATGTTAAATACCATTAGCAAAAAAAATACTCATAACATTAATATTCACTGTCATAGTAATAATTGTATAACAAAAGACAGCAATTATTTTATTTTTATAAAAATTGATAATGGAAGGAGACGCTTTTTTAAACCATTTAAAAATAAATGGGTAATGATATACTCAGAAAGAGGTAGGTTTTATATGAATTACACCATAAATATTCTACCAAAAGATTTTAATCCAAAAGAAATAATTTCAATTGCAAAATCTATTGGGTTTGATAATATAAATGGACATATAAAAGTTGATAATTATACTACAAATAATATTTAAACCATAGGCATATCATCTTCAGTCAGCTCAGCTACCTCAAGTCCTCTTAAATAGGTTAATGATACATTAATAGAGGAATGTCAAAATTTTAATATATTTGATTTTTACTTAAAACATTAGAAAATGAAAAACTTCATCTACATTCTACTAATTGCACCTCTATTTATCATCTCTTCTTGTGAAGAAGAAGCTATTCACGGATGTTTAGATTCTCAGGCATGTAATTATAATCCTGAAGCAACATTAGATAATAACTCTTGCGAATATGTTTCTGAAGGATATGATTGTGGGCAAATTTATATAGGCTTAAAAACCGAGGGAGGAATAGTCTTCTATGTAGATGAAACAGGACAGCACGGTTTGGTAGCAGCGATGGTAGATTTAGGTCAATTTGATTGGGGTTGTTATGGAACGGAATTATCAGAAGCAGGTGGTATGGTTATAGGCACAGGTTACCAAAACACCTTAGATATAGTAGCAGGATGCTCAGAAACACCCATAGCAGCAAGTGAAGCCTTAGCATATGAATATGAAGGCTACAGCGATTGGTACTTACCTTCATTAGATGAACTTGTAGAAATGTATGCCACCATAAGAAACTTTGGCCTACAAGGCAATAATATAGGCGGTTTCGAAAGCTCTTGGTATTGGTCTTCCTCGGAGTACGATAATGACTCCGCGTGGTACGTCAATTTCAGTAATGGTGACACGAACGCCATCAGTAAGCTCAATACAGGCAGGGTTCGTGTTATTCGCGCTTTTTAACTATTTATCTATTTACCTATTTAACGCTACCGCGCAGCGGTCGAATTTGAAAAGAGCTACTCTAATAAAGTGGCTTTTTACAATAAAGGCATATCATCCTCAGTCAGCTCTGCTACCTCAAGTCCTCTTAAATAGGTTAATGATACATTAATGGATGAGTGCCCCATTGCCTTCTGTAGTTTGGTTAAAGACCCTGTTCTCTTGAAGATGTCAATAGCTCCTGTGTGGCGAAATGAGTAAAGAGTTTGTCCTGTCTCAAGACTCTTTGATTGTTTCTTAAACCGGCTCCAAAGAGACTTAAAGTAGTCCTCATTATATGGTTGTGGTTTCCCTGAGAATATATTGTGACTAGGCTCACCCTTTACAAGTAGTTCACGAATATAAGAGGGTACAGGAACGATTCTATTTCTTCCTGATTTGTTCCTTTCTCCTGATAAATGAATGTGGTTAAGGTCTTCTGAGAAGTCACCCCAAGTGAGCTCTCTAATCTCTCTGTGAGGTCTTAATAAGCAGCCATATGTCATTAAGCAGCAGAGGTGAAGATTGGTGTTAAATTGCTTTAGTTCTTCAATTTTAGAGCTTATTTCTGTAATTGGCTTGTGCATTGAAGATTGTGGTTTCTTTAATTTAACTTCTCTAATTAAATTAGGTTTGAATTCATTTAACAGTGCACTAAGTGTACTTTTTATTGTTAGCTGAGTTTTTGGGCTCCAAATTGGTCTAATTACAAACTCTTTAAGATGTTGAAGCTCTAATTGTTCTATTGCTAAATTCTTTAGTCCCTTATCAATTTCATACCTATTCCATAATTTTAAAATACGTTCTGCATCTTTTATGTAGCGTAAAGAATAATTGTTATCAATTTTATCTTGAATACTCTTTTTAATAGCCTCTTTAACAGTCTTAGCACTTTTGACTAATTGCTTTACTTTTCTTTTTGGTCTCCAACCCTTCATGAGTTTTAATTCAAATGCTGATTTGAGAAGTTCAGGGTTGTCTTTGCAATCTAAATCTGTGTCTATAGATTTTCCATTCCAAAATCGATATCTTTTATTATCGATGTAAATATTGATAAAGGGTTTGCTTTTCTCATGTCCGATTGTAACTTTATACATCATGATTCTGTCAGAGTTTACTGTCAGTCTAGAGTTTTCATGATGTATAATGTTGATAATCAGGTAGCTCAGTTGGTTAGAGCGTCGGATTCATAACCCGGAGGTCACGAGTTCAA
>CAJWJW010000098.1 GCA_913041775.1 uncultured Flavobacteriales bacterium | reverse complement strand
TACAGATGCTCCAAAATATTTAATTGTAGTAAGAGCTTTTGTAATTAGTTTTTACTTAGCTAAAATTATTGCTTGTTTTCCTTTATTAATTGATGATTTGTTAAGACTCTTCAAATGGGTGTTTTCATGGTTTAAAACAACTGTTTTAGTGCAGGAGAGTTCACATAATATTTCTAGATCGAGCTTCCTTAAAAATTTGAGTTTTATTTCTGGTGCTCTATTCTTCGGAGTTATGTCTTGGGGTATAGTGGTAGGGCGTTTTAACTATAAAAAACACCGTATTAAATTAGCTCTAGATAAATGGCCTAAAGCTTTAAATGGTCTAAAAATCATACAAATATCCGATTTTCATCTTGGTAGTTTTACGAGTACACAACCTGTACAAGACATCATTGATCTCATTAATAATGAGAATGCTGATATTATTGTTTTTACTGGAGATTTGGTTAATAATAATTATTGGGAAGCAGATGAATTTATTCCGCATTTAGCTAAAATTAAAGCTAAATATGGAAAGTATTCTATTATGGGAAATCACGATTACGGTGATTACTTAGGTCTTGATAAACGAACAGCAGCAGGTAAAAAAGAATGGGACGAAAATTTAACTAAGTTTCATGAAGTACATAATAAAATTGGCTTTGATTTATTGCTTAACGAAAATAGACTTGTCGAAATTAATGGAGCATCGTTCAATTTAGTTGGTGTAGAAAATTGGGGAGCTGGTGGGTTTTCTAAATACGGCGACTTCCCTAAATCTATAGCTGGTTTAAACCCTCAAAATTGTTCTATTTTATTATCTCACGATCCTTCGCATTGGGATGCTCAAGTTCGTACACATAACTTCCCAATTGAATTACAGTTGTCTGGTCATACCCATGGTATGCAATTCGGAATTGAGTTAGGTAGTTTTAAATGGAGTCCCGCTAAGTTTAGATATCCACAATGGGCAGGGATTCATTCTAAGGCCACTAAAAATTTATATGTTAACAGAGGTTTAGGTCATTTAGGTTACGCAGGAAGGGTGGGGATATATCCTGAAATCACCATTTTTGATATTCACTCTTTAGAGTCTTAAATATGGAGTATGTTTTATACAAGCGATTTATTGATGTTCCCAAAAGTGATTGGAATAAATTACTAGACGATCAAGATTTTTTTATCTCTTCTTCTTGTTTAGAAATACTAGAGGCAGAGCATGAGAATGAAATTGAACCGCTTTATATTATTATTAAGGACAAAGCCACTGTTGTCGGTATTTTTTACGCTCATCTCTTTCTTATAAATGGGAATAAACTTAAGGAATACATAAATAATGGAAACTCTTCCTTTAGTATCCTTAATGAAATTAAGAAATGTTTAGCCAACCAATTAAATGTAAAAGTTGGTTTTTTAGGAAATGTATTTTTGAGTAATGAAGAGTCTTGTAAATTAAATATCTCTGCTATAACGCAAGTTCATCTCCCTAAAATACTTGAGCTTATTACTACCGAAACAGAAGCGAGGTTTGTGTTAATTCCCGAAACTTATGAAGATTCTGTTCCTTTAATAAAGTCTTACACAAAAAAGATTTTTATTGAACCTGATATGCAGATGTTTATTCCGAATACATGGAATTCGTTTGATAATTACCTGGATGCTATTAGTTCGAAGTATAAAAAGAGATATCGTAAAATAATTAAAAAGAGTTCTGATTTAGAGAAACGAAATTTGAGTCATTCAGATTTAAAACGTGAATCTAATGCTATGAAGCGCTTATTTGATAATGTGTTTTATAAATCTAAATTTAATGCTGCAAAGTTTAATACAGATGTGTTTTACGATCTTAAATTAGTCAAAGAAAATGTTTCAATTTTCGGTTACTACTTGGATGATAAATTAGTAGGTTTTACCTCAGAAATCTCTAGTAATAGTGTGTTGTATTCTCATTTTGTAGGTATAGACTACAAGTATAACAGTGATTATGAGATCTACAATAGAATGTTATATGAGCAAATAAAATTTGCAATAGACAATAAGCTCAAGCTTATTAAGTTCGGTAGAACAGCTTCGGAATTCAAAAGTACTATTGGAGCATTTCCCTATAAAGGCTACGGCTATATTTACCATCCTAGTAAAGCTGTTATAAAAACAGTGAGCCCAATCTTGAGTTTGTTAAAACCCAAAGATTGGACTCAGCGTAATCCATTTAAATCGCTATAAACTAGGCTCCTTTACTAGTTAGTAAATCTTTTATACCTCCAACAGAACTAAGTATTCCCGTTGCTTCATAAGGCATATAAACTACTTTGTTATCCTTTCCAGAAGTCATTTCTTTTAAAGAATCCAAATACTTCATTGCAATAAGATAGTTTACAGGATCACCTGTTTTATCAATCGCAGATGTTACAACTTTAATTGCTTCAGCTTCAGCATTTGCTATTGCAACCCTAGCTGATGCTAAACCTTCTGCAACAAGTATAGATGATCTTTTTTCTCCTTCTGCAATGCTAATATCAGCATCTCTTTTTCCTTTTGCTTCTAAAACTTGTGCTTGTTGAGTTCCTTCAGCTTCTAATATGGTAGCACGTTTATCACGCTCAGCACGCATTTGCTTCTCCATTGCTTCACGAATATCCATTGGAGGGTTAATGTCTTGTAGTTCGACACGGTTAACTTTTACTCCCCACTTATTGGTTGCATCGTCTAATATTTCCTGTAGCTTAGTGTTTATAGTATCTCTAGAAGATAAAGTATCGTCTAAATCCATTTCTCCAATTACATTACGCAGCGATGTTTGTGTAAGTTTTTCTATGGCCTGTGGTAAGTTTGCAATTTCATAAACGGCTCTAATTGGATCCATTATCTGAAAGTAAATTAATGCGTTTATTTCTGTTACAATATTATCACGTGTAATTACATTCTGTTTTGGGAAGTCATAAACAGCTTCTCTTAAATCGATTCTACTCTCTTTTATATACCTAATTAGTATATTACCTAAGGGACCTTCTGTGGAATATCTCCAAAGGATTTCTCTCGGTTTATCTATAAACGGAATAATAATGTTTAAACCAGACTTTAAGGTGCTTTGGTATTTACCCAGCCTTTCTATAATTATAGTTTCTGATTGTTGTACAATTTTAATTCCTTGTAATACAAATACAATTGCTAAAATTGCTATAAGTACTGCGATGATTGTTAATGCCATGTTAGATTTTTTTTACGGTTACTATTGTGCTATTTATTGAAACTACGATTACTTGTTCGTTCTCTTGAATTATTTCGCTGTTACTAGATTTTGCTCTCCATACATCTCCATCAATTGAGACTCTACCAGAGTTTTCGTTAGAGTTTATCTCTTCTGTAACTCTCGCTTTTCTATTTATTAAAGCTTCATCATTCGTTTTAATTTTATCTATAGCTCCATTTTTATTGTAGAGCATAGGTCTAATTATGAACAAGCTTAATAGAGTGGAAGCAGCAAAGCTAATAAATTGAGTATCTAAATCGAAGCCTATATAGGCAGTTAATGAAGCGAAAATTGCACCAATACCTAAACAGGCTACAATAAATCCCGGTGTAAATATTTCGATAATAAAGAGTAGGATTGCAGCATACATCCACCAATGCCAATTTAGTATTTCTTCCATCTTTTTTGATTTTAATTCATCTCAAGATAAGAATTCCTATCGATTAATGACGATTTCTATGGTCATAAAACCAATTTTCATTAATGCTATTTATTGGAGATTTGAATTCTTAATAGTTTTATATTCTACTGTACTAAACAGTCTCAATTTTAGTACTTTTGGTAAATGCTTATTAAGCTTAATCAATTTATATTTTTTGTAATCCTCGGATTCCTTACTTCCTGTAGTAACCCTACAGAACCTCACTATGCACTAATAAATAATAGTGCTAAAGTTTTAGTAATGTTGTCGCCTGATTGTCCTTTATGTAAAAACTATACAAAAGATATTTCTGAGTTAATGACTGCTTTTGGTGATGAAATTCCCTTTTATGGTGTTGTTTCAGGAACATTCTATTCTACTTTAGAGGTAGATTCTTTTTTACAATCCTATAAATTACCTTTAGATATTATTTATGACCCAGACTTTTTACTCTGCAATCAATTAGATGCTACTATTACACCAGAAGTATTTTTTATCGATGAAAATAACGATATTCTATATTCAGGTTTGTTCGATAATTGGTTAGGTGAACTTGGTAGAAGAAGGTCATTTATTACAGAATACTATTTAAAAGATGCTCTAAAAGCTTATCAAATAGGAGCTACTATAAAAACCCCTAAAACAAAAGCAATTGGCTGTTTCATTGAATAAGGTTTGTGTTTTTGTAATGCTTCTAATTATATCTTCTTGTTCTATAGAAACTAAGCAGTATAATTTTGTAGAAGACATTGCACCAATAATATTCAATAATTGTAGCTCCTGTCATCATAAAGGTGGAGCAGCTCCTTTTGCAATGGTAAAATACCATGATGTTGCAAAAAGAGCAAAGATGATTGCTCATGTTACAAGTTCAGGATATATGCCTCCATGGCCTGCAGATACAGATTACAGCCATTTTATTGGCGAGAAAACACTTTCAGATAAGGAGAAGACTATTTTAAATGATTGGTATTTACAAGGTGTTGCTCCAGGTGATACTATTGGATTTGTAAATTACAATTATGTTGATGTTATTAGTAAGGATTTAGGTAAGCCAGATTTAATGCTTAAGATGAACAGCCCTTTCTTTATTCCAGGAGATAATAAAGATCGCTTTATGGTTGCTAAATTTCCACTTAGTTTAGAAATGGATACGAATATAAGATTAATAGAATTCGTACCAGATAATAAGCAATTAGTCCACCATGTAAATGCACACCTACTTACGTATCCAGTAACAAAAGATTCACATTTATTAGAAGTCCCATTTGTAAACAGTGATGATCATACCGATTCATCTGCTTTTTATGCGCTTAATATTCCGTATGATAATGGAGTTTTCCCAATACTAAATCCATCTGTAGCTAATTATTTACCAGGAGTAGAAACTTTTATTTATCCAAAAGGCATTGGGGGTGCTAGACTTACAAAACAGTCTGCACTATTGGTGAAAGATTTTCATTACGGCCCTTCTCCTAAAGACGATTGGGATGATTCGTACTTTAATATATATTTCGATAAAGAAAAACCCAAACGACCACTTAAGGAGTTGATTATTGGAACTCAAGGAGTTTCTCCTGTTTCTCCACCATTACTAATTCCACCAAATAGGGTTAAAGAGTTTGGAAGTGAATATACACTGCAAGAAGCAATTTCAGTTTTAACATTAAATCCGCATATGCACCTCTTAGGTAAGGAATTTAAAGCTTTTGCAGTCTTACCACTAGGCGATACTATACCTCTAATTAAAATTAAGGACTGGAACTTTAGATGGCAGTATTTTTATACTTTCCCAAAAATTGTACATCTACCTAAGAATACACGTATTGTAGTTGAAGCTCTATTTGACAATACTCAGAATAATATGGACAATCCTTTTAATCCACCACAGTTTATTATGGGTAGAAATGGAAGTATGAAAACTACGGACGAA
>CAJWJW010000097.1 GCA_913041775.1 uncultured Flavobacteriales bacterium | reverse complement strand
TGAGAATATCGTAGGGATAGATTCTGCTATTTTTATGCATCCAGATATTTGGAAAGCTTCTGGTCACGTTGATGCTTTTAGTGATCCTTTAATAGACAATAAGGATTCTAAAAAACGATACCGTGCTGATGTATTGGTAGAAGATTTTATTGCTAAAATTGAAGGTAAAATTGGCAAAGAAGTAAAAAAAGCCGCCAAACGTTTTGGTGAGACTTTCGAAGAAGCTCAATTCATAGAAACCAACCCTAGAGTTTTAGGATATCAAGAAAAAATATCTCTTATTTCTAAGCGCTTAAATGGTAGTTTAGAAAAAGAAGATCTAGAAGATGTTAAAGCACTTATAGAAGAGTTGGAAATAAGATGCCCTGTTTCGGGAACTGCAAATTGGACTGATGTACGTCAGTTTAATCTTATGTTTGGAACTAAAATGGGTGCTACTGAAGAAGGTGCTACCGATTTATGGTTGCGTCCAGAAACAGCACAAGGTATTTTTGTAAACTTCTTGAACGTTCAGAAAACGGCAAGAATGAAAATACCTTTTGGAATTGCACAAATAGGAAAAGCTTTCCGTAATGAAATCGTAGCACGTCAGTTTATCTTCCGTATGCGTGAGTTTGAGCAAATGGAAATGCAGTTTTTTGTTCGCCCTGGCGAAGAGATGAAATGGTACGAACACTGGAAAGAAACACGTCATAAATGGCACCTTTCTTTAGGAGTAGATACTAAGAAATACCGTTTCCACGACCACGAAAAAATGGCGCATTATGCCAATGCAGCTACAGATATAGAATACCAATTCCCATTCGGATTTAAAGAAGTTGAAGGGATTCATTCTCGTACTGACTTCGATTTAAAAGCACACCAAGAACACTCTGGAAGAAAGGTTCAATACTTCGATCCAGAAATTAACGAGAGTTATACGCCATACGTTGTAGAGACTTCTATTGGAGTAGACCGCATGTTCTTATTAACGATGTGTAATGCATACCGTGAAGAGACAATTAGCGAGAACGACACCAGAGTTGTTTTGGCCTTACCTCCAGTTTTAGCGCCTGTAAAAGCTGCGATCCTTCCTTTAACTAAAAAGGATGGCCTTCCAGAATTAGCTCGTAAATTATACGATGAGTTGAAGCTAGAATTTAACTGTACCATAGAAGAGAAAGATTCTATTGGTCGTAGATACCGAAGACAAGATGCCAACGGAACTCCTTTCTGTATTACCATCGACAACGATACGGTAAACGATAACTGTGTTACTATTCGTCATAGAGATAGCATGGAGCAAGAGCGTGTTCCTATGGACGCAGTTAGAGATATTATTGAAAAATCAGTCAGCATTCGCCATAATTTAGCGAAGCTTTAATCGCGATCTAATTACTTATAATATTGAATCCCTTCGTTTTACGAAGGGATTTTTTTACAACTATAATTTGTTTAAAATTTATAAGTTTTATTAGCCCAAAAACCAAAGTATTGTATCTTTGCGTGGGGCAAGTCTTAGACAAGTCGCTCCCCTCAAACTCCCCCAGGGTGGGAACACAGCAAGGGTAGAGGGTTGAGCACTGTGATTTAAGTAGCTTGCCCTTTTTTTGTGACTTTTTTTTATTGTAATTTTTACTTCCTCTTCTGCTGAATAAATTTCATTCCCTTAGCCCATACATTTTCTACCTTAAAACCTAATCGTTGTAGTTCTTTTCATCAAGAAAAAGATCTACTAGCAATGTTTTTGTTCTGTATAGTTACGGATAAGCATAAAGAGATATTCTCCATGCTGATAATTGTATTCATTTAGGCGTATAATTAGTTCTGATATATCTTATATTTGAAGTCTAATTAAGGATTATGAAAGTAGCTGTTGTAGGTGCCACGGGGATGGTGGGTACTATTATCTTGAAAGTATTGGCGGAACGTAAATTCCCTGTTACAGAGTTGATTCCTGTAGCTTCGGAAAATTCTCTAGGAAAGGAGATCGCTTGGCAAGGACAAACTTATATTGTTCAAAGCTTAGAGAATGCTTTAAGTCAGAAACCCGATTTAGCTCTTTTTTCTGCCGGTGGAGAATGCTCTCTAGAATGGGCGCCAAAATTTGCTGCGGCAGGAACTACAGTAATCGATAATTCATCAGCTTGGAGAATGAAAGCTGACATCAAATTAGTTGTTCCAGAAATTAACGCAGATCAATTAACAGCTACCGATAAAATTATTGCCAATCCTAACTGCTCAACTATACAAATGGTTTTGGCTTTAAATCCATTGCACCAACTTTATGGATTAGAACGAATTATTGTTTCTACCTATCAGTCTATTACAGGAACTGGAGTAAAAGCTATGAAGCAACTAGAAAACGAGGAAGTAGGTATCCAAGGAGCTATGGCATACCCTTATCCTATTTACAGAAATTGCCTTCCTCATTGCGACGATTTCACTTCTACAGGTTATACCAAAGAAGAAATGAAATTGGTGCATGAAACACGTAAAATCATTGGCGATAAAAGTATTGGAATTACTGCAACTGCAGTGCGAGTACCTGTTATGGGCGGTCATTCAGAAAGCATTAATGTTACTTTTAAATCGGACTTCGATATGAGTACCGTTCGTAAAACTATGCACGAATCCGAGGGCTTAGTTTTACAAGACAATACAGACATGTGTACTTATCCGATGCCTAAATATGCCGAAGGAAAAGATGCCGTTTTTGTGGGTAGACTCCGTAGAGATGAGTCTTTTAGAAATACTTTAAACATGTGGGTAGTCTCTGATAATCTCAGAAAAGGTGCCGCTACAAATGCAATTCAGATCGCTGAAAGCCTATTGGCTAAAAAGATACTTTAGCGAACTGTTAATGATCAATAATTGTATTAGTTAAAGGTTTGATATTAAAGCTTGTAAAAAATTTACGAGTTAAAAATCTTGTTTAAATACTCGATTTGATACTAAACAGATAATTCCTCTGCATAGCTCTTTGTTTCTCTGTGAATCTAAGTGTAACAACTAAATTTCCTATATTTAAACTATAAATAAATTCAAATGAAATTACTTAAGTTTAGCTTCAAACTACTTGTTTTTAGTTTCGTTCTACTCAATGTTTATATTGTAGTTAGTGGAAAAACCTATGTTTATAAGGCTCTAAAAGTCGGCTATCTAAAAGGGCACAATACGGCCACTATAGAAGATTATAAATATTTTGAAAATCGTATAGTAGAGAAAGGAACTGGCATACAATGGCCTCAAGCCTCCGATTATAATAAGCAGGAAATAAGTCCCGAACTACGAGCCCGCTTAGAAAAAAACAAATCTATCGCTTTTACAGTAATTCAAAAGGATAGTATTCTTTATGAAACCTACTGGGATATAGGCTCTCGTACTTCTAGAACCAATTCTTTTTCTATGGCAAAATCTGTTGTGGCAATGTTAATTGGGGTTGCTATTCAGGATGGATATATCGAAAGTATAGATCAGAAAATCACCGATTTTATTCCAGAATACGATCGGCCAGGAGACCATTTTAATGCAGAGGTTACCATAAAACACTTATTAACCATGAGCTCTGGTATGGATTGGAATGAGGATTATTACAATCCTTTTGGAGTAACCGCTGAAGCCTATTTTACAAAGAATCTAAACGATTTAATGCTCAGTATAGATTTTACTGAAAAACCGGGAGAAAAATGGCATTACCAAAGTGGGAGTACTCAGTTAATGGGGCTTATTATAGAGCGTTCTACTGGTACTTCATTAAGCGCGTATTTATCTGAGAAACTATGGCAACCTATAAATGCTACTGGTCAAGCGGAATGGATGATTGATAAGCAGGGTGGTGTAGAAAAAGCGTATTGCTGTATTAATTCTAATGCTTTAGATTTCGCTCGTTTTGGACAGCTTTATTTAGACAAAGGGAATTGGAACGGAGTACAGTTAATAGATTCTTCTTTTGTCGAAGCCTCTCTTAGTGCCGACTTAGAGGCTCATTATGGTTATTCGTGGTGGTTGTACGAAACGCAATACAAATACCCGGTTTATACTATGAGAGGTGTAAATGGACAGTATGTAATTGTTGTGCCAGCCCTAGAATTAGTTGCTGTACGTTTGGGACATAAACGAGAAGGATATGTAAATAAAAGCACCCTTGACTTAGATTTTTATACACAGCAAATTATTAGTCAATACGATATAGATAATTAATATTTAGATCAGATGAATAGTATAGATATACAGCATATTTTATTTTTAGATATTGAAACTGTAAGTGGTGTTTCGCATTTTGATGAACTAAGTGAGCAGATGCAAAATTTATGGGCTGATAAAACTAAGTAGCAACGAAAAGAGGAAGTTTCGCCTTCCGATTATTATTCAGACAGAGCGGGAATACTATCCGAGTTTGGTAAAATTGTTTGTATTTCAATTGGTTTTATTCATTATCAAGATGGCGCAAAAGAATTTCGATTAAGATCTTTTTACGACCACGATGAAGCTGTATTACTCGGAGAATTTTCGGAGCTACAGCAAGGGCGTTATTTTTCTAATCCCAAACAGTTACTATGCGGTCATAATTCTAAAGAATTCGATATCCCTTATATCTGTCGTAGAATGCTAATTAACGAGGTTTCTCTTCCTCCAATTCTACAAATAGCAGGAAAAAACCCTTGGGAAATACAACATTTAGACACCATGGAATTGTCGAAGTTTGGCGATTATAAACACTCAACTTCTATAAAATTACTGTGTGAGATTTTTAATATTCCTACTCCAAATACGATATTGATGGGAGTATGGTGAGCTCGGTTTATTGGCAAGAAAACTACTTAAAAAGAATTGCTAAATACCGTGAAAAAGACGTGTTAGCGACCGCACAAATATTCCTTCGATTTAGAAACGATGATTTGCTAAGAGACGATCAATTTGCTTTTAGTTTTTAGCGTCTAAGCTTCTTTTAATACATGACCTAAATCATTCATCCGTCTTATATAAATCACTTATCTTTGTTTTCTTAAATTAACGATTATGCCAATTTACCATAAGCAAGGAGTTTTCCCTTCAAAACGTCATACAGTATCACGTCAGGAAAATGGAGAATTATACCAAGAAGAGTTGTTTGGAACCGAAGGGTTTTCGAGTATGTCTTCTTTGTTGTATCACTGTCATGCCCCAACAATGATTAAAGCCGTTGGAGAGCCTAAAGACGTGACCCCAAAAGTAGCCATCGAAAAAAACAAACTACCTCGTAGTTTTAATGGCTTTCAGGTAAAACCCAAAAACGACTATCTAGAGAGTCGCAAGACGATTCTATTTAACAGCGATTTACATATTAGTTTAGCTGCTCCAAAAAAATCTATGGATTATTTCTATAAGCATGGAGAGGCAGACGAATTAATTTTTGTGCATAAAGGTACAGGCAGATTAAAATCACCTTTCGGGAGTGTTTCTTTTGAGTATGGCGATTATTTAGTCATTCCTCGTGGATGTGTTTATCAGTTTGAATTCGATACCGAAGACAATAGATTACTTATTGTAGAAAGTTTTAGTCCAATTTTAACACCGCGTGCTTACCGAAATAAATTTGGGCAATTATTAGAACATTCTCCATTTTGTGAAC
>CAJWJW010000096.1 GCA_913041775.1 uncultured Flavobacteriales bacterium | reverse complement strand
ATAATCAGCTTTTCCATCAGCTAAATAGGCACTTCCACCATCGAGGTTTTTAACCACTTCAAATTTCTGCTTTGCTAAATCCCATTTATAATTATCGGCATTTACATAAGCTATTAAATGAGAGCCAGATCCAAACCGAGAAATGGCTGCACGTGAATTTTCTAAGTCATTTACAGATGTAACCTTTGACTTAGCACCCACATGAACCCCCAAAGCAGAGGAGATTTAAGATAAAACTGTATAATTTTACTAGGATTACCACGATGAATATCTGCTATAATTCCTTCGGTAAGTAATATGGCTATATCTAAGTCGCTCGACCTTAAGTCTTTATTCATAGCTCCAGTACCACCATGATAATCTTTCCAGGAAACAGAAATTCCATGCGGTTCAAAGCGATTTTCTTCTATGGCTTTTTTCCAGGGTAAATGTAAAATGCTCTGGAACGCCACCTACTTTAAATTGACTCAATTTAGACATATTTTGATCTTTTTAATGAGGCAAATTTACGGCAAAAAATAAGCATTTATATTGATCTGTATCATAAATTAACCGCAAAAAATATAGGGACATATTGCATACAAAAAAACCTCTCCTGATTTCTAAGTAGAGGTTTTATAAATAAGATGTCTTAACTAGGTGTATAAATCAACATTCTCTGCCAAGCTTTTTGTCAATGTGCATTGACAAATCATTTAATTGTTGAAATTTATTCAGAAAACTTAAACGCTCCTCTTCAGGTACGGTATTGTCTTTCATTTGTTTAAGCATTTCGGCTATTTGTATTTTCACCTGCTTAGACTTTAAACGTATAACAGCCTCCACTACCAAATCCTTTAATTTATCCGTTTCTGTAGGAACTATGATCTCTTTTTTAGACCAGTCGCTAAGGAGGTATTTATCGCTTAACAACTCCGAAACAGCCTGAGAAATTTCCGGATCTGGGTGGCGCACAAAATATTGATCGTCTAGAATAGTCTCCTCCTCGTTAACGTGATTAACAAACTCAACATATATTTTATTAAAAGCGGTGTTCGTAAATTCTATCCCATCTTCGGTAAGCTCCGATAAAATATATTCTGCTGCAGAAACTGTGGTAACTTCTTCTTCTCCTTCCTCATTTTCATATTCATAATTAATGGCTGAGGTGCCGTAAATAACTAGTAAGCGAATAAGGGTTGTTTCCTCTAAACTTAAAGTTAACGCGGCAGCTTTAGCTGTTTTTTTGGTGCCTGTAAACACCACTTGCATAGGCTCATTTTTCGCTGCTGGAGATTTGCCAGAACGCGACTGCTCTATGCTAGAGAAAATAAGCTGTTCGTCTATTCCTAAAATAGAAGAGGAGCTTTGTGCATAAACCGTTCTCGAAATTGTATCGGGTATAAGTGCTATAGTAGCGGCAATGTCTTTTATTAACTCCGCCCTTTTTATAGGGTCCTCTTTAGCCTCGGCTAAAAGTAAAGAGCATTTAAATTCTATAAAATCTTTTGCTTGTTCTTCTATATAATTTTCAAGTTCTTCAGAGCTTACTTTTTTAGCATATGAATCTGGATCTTCGCCATCTGGAAAGGTAACTACCTTTACATTGAGCCCTTCTTGAAGAATTAAATTAACCCCTCTAAGAGCTGCTTTTAAACCTGCAGCATCTCCATCGAAAAGTAAGGTAATATTATTGGTAAATCGTTTTACTAGCCTTATCTGATCTACAGTCAAGGAAGTACCCGAAGAAGCCACCACGTTTTCTATACCTGTTTGATGCATAGACACAACATCTGTATAGCCTTCAACCAATAAACATCGGGCTTTTTTAACGATGCTATTTTTAGCCTGATACATCCCATAGAGCACCTTACTCTTGGAGTATATTTCGCTTTCTGGAGAGTTGAGGTATTTAGCGGCTTTACCGTTACTCTTTAAAATTCTACCTCCAAAACCTAAAACTCTACCCGAAAGGGAATGTATAGGAAACATAACTCTACCACGGAAACGGTCGTAGTTTCTGGATTCTTTAGGAATCGTAAGTCCTGTTTTTTCTAAGAATTCAACTTTATAACCTTCCTTAAGTGCGTGTGCACTAAAAGCATCGCTTTTTTCTGGACTGTAACCAAGCTGAAATTTTTTGAGGGTATCTTCTCTAAAACCTCTTTCTTTAAAATAACTAAGTCCAATAGCGCGGCCTTCGTCTGCATTAAAAAGTTGGTCTTGAAAATAGTCGTTAGCGATATTACTAACAATATACATGCTTTCTCTGTCGTTGGCAGCTTCTTCCTGTTCGGGAGTTCGCTCTTGCTCTTCGATAAATATATTGTATTTGCTAGCTAGGAATTTTAAGGCTTCAGGATACGAAAAATGCTCGTGATCCATTACGAAATTTACAGAGTTCCCTCCTTTACCACATCCAAAGCATTTGTAAATTCCTTTGGCTGGAGAAACTGTAAATGAAGGCGTTTTTTCGTCGTGGAAAGGGCAGTTACCCAACATATTAACCCCTCGTTTTTTTAGGTGTACAAAATCGCCTACCACCTCGTCTATGCGGGCAGTTTCGAAAATGAGGTCTATGGTTTCCTTTGGAATCAAGCTTGTAAATTTAATGGCTAAAGTACCAAATAAAAGGGATTAGTAAATGATTAGAGGGAATACGAAATTCCAAACTTATTCCTTCCGGTCTATTACATATTTAATTAAAGCCTCTAGGGATGTTTTTACTTCCGTATTAGGAAAGCTAGAAAGTATCTTTTCGGCTTTGGCCTGATAAGAGTGCATGCTTTTTTCGGCATATTCTAGCCCACCACTTGCACGCACAAAGGCAATTACTTCTTTCACCTTTTTAGGGTTATGGTGATCCCTTTTGATGGTGTTTATAACCGATTTACGAGTAGATTTATCGCAGTGTTGTAGAGCATAAATTAAAGGCAAAGTCATTTTTTGCTCTTTAATGTCTATCCCTACAGGCTTACCTATAAGTCCTTGTTTTTGGTAATCGAAAAGGTCGTCTTTTATCTGGAAAGCTACACCAATAGCTTCGCCAAAATTCCACATTTTCTGAATTAGTACTTCGTCTTTAGAAACCGAGGAACATCCAACCGCACAACAAGCCGCAATAAGTGAAGCTGTTTTTTTACGGATAATCTCGTAATAAACCTCTTCTACAATATCTAATCTTCTGGCTTTTTCAATTTGCAATAATTCTCCTTCGCTCATCTCTTCTACCGCACGAGAAGTGAGTTTTAAAAGGCGAAAGTCTTCGTTTTTTACTGCAAGTAGTAAGCCTTTTGATAGAAGGAAATCGCCTACTAAAACGGCAATTTTATTTTTCCAAAGTGCGTTTATAGAAAAGAATCCACGGCGCATATTCGCATCGTCTACTACATCGTCGTGTACTAAGGTCGCAGTATGCAAAAGCTCTATCATAGATGCCCCACGAAAAGTACTTTCGTTTAGTTCTCCACACAATTTAGCAGAAAGAAAAACAAACATCGGACGCATTTGCTTCCCTTTACGTTTTACAATGTAGTGGGTGATTTTATCTAGTAAGGGAACCTTACTCGCCATGGTAGATTTGAACTTAGACTCAAAAGAATCCATCTCAACTTTTATTGGCGCTTTTATTTGATCGATTAAAGACATGAGGGCAAATGTAATAATAAAAGTTTTTTAGATTTAATACTGAAGCATAAATTATCAAGATCAAATACTATATTTGTTGTTATCTGTTTAGAAGAAGCAGCAAACTGAAAAACGAAACAATAAACTTCTATTAATCAACATGTTGCGTTAGACTTAAGTCGTTAATTTAGTATACTATTATTTTTAGTCCCGATGGAGAAAAAATAGATTACACTCAGGTTATGAAGCATTTATCATTTAAGAGAACAACAAAGTACTATATAAGCGGATGCGTATTAGTCGCATTATCCTACTTTGCTATTTTTCATAATATAGGAAAAGAGCCCATTAAAATGTGGGATGAAGCAACCTATGCAAATAATGCAATAGACATGCTCACAAATAAAAATTATATAACCGTTATGGACGGCAGTAAGCCAGACTTGTATAACACTAAGCCTCCTTTTGTTATCTGGCTGCAGGCTTTAGCAATGAATTTATTTGGAATTAATGAATTCAGTGTTCGATTACCCTCTGCAATATTTGGTTTCCTGACAATAATGCTGACCTTTTTGTTTTCGTTAAAAGTGCTAAAAAATTGGTTTATTGGTCTTATTGCAGCGCTAATATTACTAAGTTCTAGTGGCTATATTGGATATCATATTGTGAGAACTGGCGACCTCGACTCTTCACTTACTTTTTGGCTTACATTATACGTATTCGCATTTATAGCAACATTAATAGATAAAAAATATCAAAAAAATTTAGTTTACCTATTAATTAGCTTAAGCATTTGTTTCGCTTTTTTAACAAAAGGTGTTGCCGCTTTTCTTTTTCTACCACCGCTTTTTATTCTTTCATTGTTATATAAAAACTACCACCTTTATACTCATAAAAGAGTGTATTACTCACTACTAGTAATCTTTCTATTTTGCAGTTCTTATTATTTATTACGAGAGTGGGACAATCCTGGGTATTTAAAAATTGTATGGGAAAATGAAATTTCAAGGATTAATAAAGTCGTTATGGAATGGCAGGTAAAACCATATGATTTTTATTTAATAAACTTAATAGAAACCAGATTTTACCCCTATTCCTATCTTGTACCACTCGCAATTGTCACCTTTATATTTAAGAATAAAAACGCTATACCCTTTAAGAGCACTCTATACTTACTACTGGTTTCTTGTGGATACTTACTTATTATATCCTACCCATCAGTAAAGTTATCCTGGTACGATGCTCCCTTATTTCCACTTTTATCTTTATTAGTTGCTATAAATATGAACACCATTATTGATGTTATTAAAGTTAAAACGAATTTAATTAAGTCCATTTTAGTCGTATTATTACTATTCAATGTATGTATCACCATAAACAATAATACAAGCCCAAAAGGGAAAATATATACCATGGAAATAGAGGGTGCTTTTTTAAAAGAAATTGTTGCGATATACCCGAACTTAGAAAATATAACAATATTTAAAAAAGAAGATCATCCAGAACATTATGATCAAGTTCTCTTTTATAAGAAAGCCTTTTTACTAGAAAAAAATATACTTGTAGAACTAAAACAATCCCCAGTATTTAAAACGAGTGAACTTGTTATTGTTTGTAAAAATGAGTTGAAAACCATTTTAAAGGACACCTATAATACGGAAGGAATTTATGAAACCGAAGTAGGTGGCTTATATAGAATAATTGATGAAATAAAAGAATAAAAGCACTGAGAAAGCTTTTTGGAACTGAATCTTTTAGTCCTGTTATTTCTTGTTCGCCAATTGTCCGCAAGCAGCATCAATATCTTTACCTCTACTACGGCGTACATTTATAACAACGCCACGCTCTTCAAGGTAATCTTTAAAAGCATCAACTTTAGCTACGCTTGCTTGTTTAAACTCTGCTCCATCTATAGGATTGTATTCTATAATATTTACCTTACAAGGTATGTGTTTACAGAATTCGTATAGCTCGTGAGCATCTTGTAATTCGTCGTTAAACT
>CAJWJW010000095.1 GCA_913041775.1 uncultured Flavobacteriales bacterium | reverse complement strand
CGCCTGTATTTACAGGTCGAGCAAAGCGTTCTGTTTTTAAGGTCTTTTGTTGGTAAGGACTTAAATCTGCTGTTTGAGCAAAAAGTCCTGCACTTATTAAAAGCACGATACTTAAATAGTTAGTTTTCATCAAAGTAGTTTAGAGTTATTCTTGTTTATTTTAATTTTAATGAGCCTAAATTAAATATAATATATGATGTTCACAAAAATACACCCCCTCAATTACCCCCTCAATTACCCCCTAAGTTTTACTAAAACATTGTTTTATAGCAATTTTCTAACATATTTTCCTGAAAGAGTTGTTTAATAGTTGTTTCGATTGAAAAAATATTGTGAAATAGAAAATAGACAATGCGAATAAAAAAGTCAAGGCTTAAATACAATTCTGTAATCTAAGGGATAAGCATAAAATTAGATTCATCAATTACCAAAAGCAATAGGCTCATTACTAGGACTCCAATCTTTTTCGGTTCCTTGCACACATAACCGTAAAGTACCGTGACCCATTTTACTATTCAGACTATCGTATACTTTCATCAGGGCAGTACGTTTTACAATATTATGATTACTAAATAAACTTAGCTGAACTATAGAATCTGGGATAATATCTGAAACTACAACACCTGCTCTTTTATAAAGACAGTCACTTTGATATAATTCTTCTAAAGCCTTATGTGTAGCTTTTATAATCTCTATAGAATCGTTTGTTGCTGTAGGGAAAATGACTTCTATATAGCCATTATGAATTTTCGTATTTGGTTTAAACCTATTGGTTTGAATAAACACACCTAGCTTTTTTGCACAGCTTTTTTGTTGGCGCAGTTTGTAAGCACAAAGACTAGCGAAATTTGTGAGGGGCTCATTTAAATCTGCTAAGGAGCTAAGTTCTTGTTTAAAAGAACGCGAACTCATAATACTCTTTTTAGCCGCTCGTGTTTCAACTAAATTAGAACAAGAAATTCCATTTAGCTCTCTCACTAATCTTACACCACCAATATTCATATATTTCCTAAGCCATGGCTCTTCTAACTTAGCGAGTTGAGATGCTTGAAATATTCCTTTTTCATTTAGCATCTTAGCATGCCTTCTACCAACACCCCATAAATCTTCTATTGGGAAATAACCTAGTGCACGCTCAATTAAATCGTTGTTAGTTAAAAGAAATACGCCAGTACTGGTATGCTTCTTAGCTATATTACTTCCTAGCTTGGCTAAAACTTTCGTCTTAGCTATTCCAATAGAAATAGGGATTTTTGTTTCTTTTAAAACCTGTTCTCTTAATAGAATGGCTTTTTCACCTGGCGCAGCAACATCGGTAAAATCCATAAAAGCCTCATCTATAGAATAGACTTCAATGGCATTACATTCGGAGCTTAGTATGTCCATTATTTTTTGCGAAATTGCTCTATACAATTTCACATTAGCAGAAAACATATACACCTTATCTCTAATTAGCCTGTCCTTTACCTTAAAAACAGGTTCTCCCATTTTATAGCCCAAAGCTTTAGCTTCATTACTTCTCGCAATAATACAACCATCATTATTGGATAAAACAACAATGGGTTTGCCTTCCAATTCGGGATGAATGGATCGCTCACAAGAAGCGAAAAAATTATTGCAGTCGGCTAGGGCTATCATTTCTCTAAATTACGAAACTATTGATTGGTTTTGAATAATTCAAAAGACGCTATTAAAGATGACAATTTGTGACATACTAGTACAAGTTCAGTATGATAATTAAAATAAGAAAGCCCATTTCGTTTAAACGAAATGGGCTGTTAATATCATAAATTATAGACTATTGAATAGACTTTAAAATAGGCACTTCAATAATAACGTTTACCTCGTCCCAAGTTTTACCCTTGTGTAAATCGAAGCATTTTGCGTGTATACTCTTATAAGCTTTAATTGCACCAAATTCTTCTAAAGAAAGAGTTCCTTTCATTTTTAAAACTTTGTCTGTAACTGTATAGCTCAAAACCATTTCCTTAGCAACACCTAATATATTAATTGTTGCGGTAATAGACGTCTCTGTCATTGCTCCTAAAACACCCGTAATTTCAAAGTTATCAGTAAAAAACTTAAAGAAATAATCATTTAAACTCAAATCTCTAATTTCATCTCCCGAGATAGAGCTTGCGGTATTAATAGAAAAATTTATTCCATTAACCAATTCTTCAATAGAAGAAAATTGTTGATCACCCCTATCGGTTGTTAATTCTTTAAATTGTCCAATAACTTTTAGTTTATCTTCTGTTTTATATCCAGCCCAAAATACTTTTGTACGAGTTTCATCAAAGCTATAAAGAACCTCTTTATCTACTTTAATACTTTTACTTATACTAGTTTCCTTAGTTTTAGTATCGGTACAAGCAGAAAATAATGCGATTGTAGAAAAAAGAAGTAAAAACTGTTTGATTGATTTCATCATGGCTTGTATTTTTTTAATGTGGTTAAAGTTAAGAATTAAAAAATCCCGATCCTTACGGAACGGGATTTCATTTATTTATCAAAAGATAAAGTATTAAGCATTTTGAGTTTTAATCAAGTTTAAGGCAGAACCTGCTTTAAACCATTCAATTTGCTGTGCATTGTATGTATGATTCAATTTAATAGAATCTGTTGTACCATCAGCATGAACTAAATCTAAAGACAATTGCTTACCTGGAGCAAATGCAGCTAAATCTGTAAAGTTGAATGTATCTGCTTCTTGCACTAAGTTATAGTCAGCTTCATTAGTGAAGGTTAAACCTAACATACCTTGTTTCTTAAGGTTTGTTTCGTGGATACGCGCGAAAGATTTCACGATTACCGCACAAACACCTAGGTGACGAGGTTCCATTGCAGCATGCTCACGAGAAGAACCTTCACCGTAATTATGGTCTCCCACAACAACAGAAAGTACACCAGCCACTTTATACGTTCTAGCTACATTAGGGACTTCATCTACAGAACCATCTAACTGAGACTTCACGCTATTAATAGCGCCGCCAAAAGCGTTTACAGCACCAATTAAACAGTTATTAGAAATGTTATCTAAGTGACCACGGTATTGTAACCATGGACCTGCCATAGAAATATGATCGGTAGTACATTTACCTTCAGCCTTGATTAATAATTTAGCACCTAAGATATTCTTACCATCCCAAGCCGCAAAAGGACTTAGTAACTGTAAGCGTTTTGATTCTGGATTTACCACAACCTCAATAGCAGAACCATCTGCTGCCGGAGCTTGGTAACCATTATCTTCCACAGCAAAACCATTAGAAGGAAGTTCAGAACCTGTAGGTTCCGCTAACATCAATTGCTCACCTTTATTATTGGTAAGGAAGTCTGTTAATGGATTAAAGTCTAAGCGACCCGAAATTGCAATTGCAGCAACCATTTCTGGAGAAGTTACAAAAGCGTGAGTATTCGGATTTCCATCGGCACGTTTAGCAAAGTTTCTGTTAAACGAGTGAACGATTGTATTTTTTTCTTGCTTCTCCGCACCTGGTCTAGCCCATTGTCCGATACAAGGACCACAAGCATTGGTGAATATTTTAGTCGATTCAAACTTATTGAAAGTATCAATCAAACCATCTCGCTCAGCTGTAAAACGAACTTGCTCAGAACCTGGATTAATACCTAAAATAGATTTTGGCTGAATTCCTTTATTTACAGCATCATCAACAATAGAAGCTGCACGAGTTAAATCTTCGTACGAAGAGTTAGTACACGAACCAATTAATGCCCATTCTACTTCAATAGGCCATCCGTTAGCAGCTGCCTTTTCTTTCATCTCTGCAACAGGAGTTGCTAAATCTGGAGTAAAAGGTCCGTTAATATGTGGTGTTAATTCTGATAAGTTAATTTCTATAACTTGATCGAAATACTTTTCTGGGTTTGCATAAACCTCAGCATCACCTGTTAAGTGTTCAGCAACCTCATCGGCTAAAGTAACTACATCAGCTCTGTCAGTAGCATTTAAGTAACGTCTCATAGAGTCGTCATAACCAAAAGTAGAAGTAGTAGCTCCAATTTCAGCACCCATATTACAAATCGTTCCTTTTCCGGTAGCCGATAAACTTGTAGCACCTTCACCAAAATATTCAACTATACAACCAGTACCACCTTTTACGGTAAGGATACCTGCCAACTTAAGAATTACATCTTTAGGAGCAGTCCAGCCACTTAATTTACCAGTTAATTTAACACCGATTAATTTGGGGAATTTCAATTCCCAAGCCATATCAGCCATTACATCAACTGCATCGGCACCACCAACACCAATAGCTACCATACCTAATCCACCCGCATTTACTGTATGTGAATCTGTACCAATCATCAATCCTCCAGGGAAAGCATAATTTTCTAAAACTACTTGGTGAATGATACCCGCTCCTGGCTTCCAGAAACCGATACCGTATTTATCACAAACAGAACTTAAGAAGTTAAATACCTCATTGTTCTTATTAATACCGTCTTGTAAATCTTTTGATGCTCCGATTCTCGCTTGAATTAAGTGATCGGCATGCGCAGTAGAAGGCACAGCAACTTTATCTTTTCCGGCTTGCATAAACTGTAGTAAAGCCATTTGTGCAGTAGCATCTTGCATAGCTACACGATCGGGAGCAAAATCAACATAAGATTCCCCACGAGTATATACTTCAGAAGTATTCTGATTCCAAAGGTGTGTGTATAAAATCTTTTCTGATAAAGTTAATGGTTTGTTTACTTTTGCTCTTGCGGCAGCTACACGCTTTGGATAAGCAGCGTAAACCTTTTTGATCATATCTATATCGAATGCCATGAAGTATGAGTTATATGAATCGTTTGTTAGGCTTGCAAAAATACGAAATTCCACCGAAAAATTACAATCTGCTGAGTTCTAATTACCACAATTGAGTACTTAAAACGAATTCCACTAATATAGTAGGTCAAAAAAATGAAAATTGCAAACGGAAATGGCCAATTACTTTTCTTTGAAGTCTAGAGATAGTGAATTTACACAATATCTCAATCCGGTTTCGGTAGGTCCATCAGGAAAAACATGCCCTAGGTGTCCATCGCAATTAGAACACATAATTTCTGTGCGCACCATTCCGTGCGTAAGATCTCTTTCTTCTTTTACATTCTTACTTAAAGCTTCAGAAAATGCTGGCCAGCCACAGTGAGAATTAAACTTTGAAGTTGATTCAAATAAATCGGTACCACATCCAGCACATCTATAAACTCCTTTTTCAAAGTGCTCGTTATAAATACCTGTAAAAGCCCTTTCGGTACCCTTGTCTCTTAGTACGTGAAAAGTATCAGGACTTAGTTCTTCTTTCCAATCCTTTTGAGTCTTCATATATTATATCGAATTAATGGTTTACTAAAAAACAAAAAAAAATCCCACATAGAGCGGGAGTTTAGAATTCTATAAACTTAGAATGAAAGAATAGTCTTTTTAATGATTTCTATACATTCCATCAATTGCTCTTCTGTCATTACTAAAGGAGGAGCAAAACGAATTATGTCACCGTGTGTAGGCTTCGCTAAAAGACCGTTATCACGTAATTTCATACATACATCCCATGCTTCAATATCGCCTTTAGGCTTAATAACAATTGCATTTAAAAGACCTTTACCTC
>CAJWJW010000094.1 GCA_913041775.1 uncultured Flavobacteriales bacterium | reverse complement strand
CACCAGAAAGTTCTGTTTTTCTACAATCTCCCGATCCGTTGCATTTTTCTGCTGCACGCAACATTCCTTTGTCTTCGGTAAAGCTAAATTTGGTATCGAATTCGGGTGTTTTGTAACCCGGCATATACCTCAAAAAGGTGTTCATTGCTGGGGTATTTACAATTTTACCAGGATTAAAAATCCCTTTTGGGTCCCAAGTCTTTTTGACATCTTTACAATGTTGGTAGTTTTTCTCGCCGATCATAAAAGGAATGTATTCTCCCCTTAATCTTCCATCGCCATGTTCTCCACTCAAAGAGCCATTATATTCTTTTACTAAATGTGCTATGTCTGTAGCAATGGTTTTAAAGAGCCGACTTCCTTCTTCTGTTTTTAAGTCGATCATAGGACGGAGGTGAAGTTCTCCTGTAGCTGCATGTGCATAGTGTACACAAAAGAGGTTTCTCTTTTTTAGTATTTCATTAAAGTCTTCAATAAATGCAGGCAAGTCGTTTACATCTACCGCCGTGTCTTCAATTACCGCAACTGCCTTAGCGTCTCCAGGGATGTTAGATAATAGCCCTAGTCCTGCTTTTCTAAGTGTCCAAACCTTTTTTATGTCTGAACCACTTACTACAGGGAAGTGGTAACCGAGTTTTGTTTCTTTAAAATTGGCTAAACATTCTTTTATAACAGAGTCTAATTTCTCTTGTGATTCTTCTGCAAATTCGACCACTAAAATAGCTTTTGGGTCACCTTGTACGAAAAACCGATTTTGTTCTTGCTCCTTATTTGCCTTGGTGCAATCTAAAATATAATGATCCATCAGCTCACAAGCAGTAGGTTTGTATTTTAATGCTTCTAAGTTACCTAGGAGTGCCGCATTTATAGATTTGAAATGTATGCAAATTACTGATTGAAATTCCGATGGTGTTGGAACGAGATTCAGTTTTAGCTCTGTTGTAAAACCCAAAGTACCTTCGGAGCCAGCAAGTAGTTTGCAAAAGTTAAACTGTTCTTCGGAATCTGTAAATGGACTCGCTTCTGCTAGTAGGTCTAATGCATATCCAGTATTCCTACGTGGAATGCTTTTCTTTGGGAATTGTTCTTCTATTTCATTCCTATTTTCTTTACTCGAAAATAGATTTTTTGCCTGTTTGTAAATATTGGTTTCTAGTTCAGATACTGTGCCTATACCTTTAGCTTTAGCCTCAAACTCTTCGTTGCTTAGGGCTTTAAATTCAGTCTCGTTTCCATCGGCAAGAATAACTTTTATGGAAAGTAGGTGTTCCCTTGCAGATCCATAAATAACAGAGCGAGAACCGCAGGAGTTGTTTCCTACCATCCCACCAATCATACATCTGTTAGAAGTAGAGGTTTCTGGCCCGTAAAAAAGTCCGTATTGTTTTAAATGTAGGTTAAGCTCATCTCTAATAACACCTGGTTGTACAATTGCATAACCCTCTACTACATTGACTTCAATAACCTGTCTAAATTCTTCAGAGATATCTACTATTATTCCACTACCTACTACTTGTCCAGCCAGAGAGGTTCCAGCTGCACGTGGGATTATAGAAACCGCTTCTGTATTCGCAAATTTAATGAGGCTATGTAAGTCTTGTTTTGTTTTTGGTATAGCAACTGCAAGAGGCATTTCTCTATACACAGAAGCATCAGTAGCGTAGAGTTTACGCATTATTTCGTCGTAATAAAACTTACCTTCTAGTTGTCCTGCTAATGTAATGAGCTTGCTGTTTGTCAAAACAAAGAATATTAAAATTAAAAAGTGAAAGTTAAAATATTTATGCTTTCAAACGTTAACTATTTGTTGTCGTTTTAGGATTTAGATTAAGTCCTTATAAATATGCTGTTTTTGTAAAAGTATTTGCAGCCGACAATGAGCATATGCGTGAAGTTTTATATGAGAAAATTCATCAAATTGAAGGTGTTTCTGGAACAGATACTTTCATCTCATTTGGTGCTAAATTTACCCGATCTGTACCTATTGGATGATACTTATTTTATGGATTGCACTTTTTTGTAAAAGACAAGTACTAAATACTCATCAATTAGTATTATTTTCGTTGAATTAATAGAAACTAATGGAACTCATATTTCACAAATACCAAGGAGCTGGAAACGATTTCGTGATGATTGATAATCGCACGAATTCTATTTCTTTAAGTAGTACTCAAATTGCGCTCATCTGTGATCGTAGATTTGGGGTTGGCGCAGATGGATTAATTCTGTTGGAGGATTCTGAGAACTCAAATTTTAAAATGTGCTATTACAATGCCGATGGTGCTCTGGGTTCAATGTGTGGAAATGGTGGTAGATGTGTGGTCGCTTTTGCAAGGCGATTAAACCTGTTTTCGAAGTCCTGTATTTTCGAAGCTTACGATGGATTGCATAATGCCGAGGTTTTGGAGAATCAGCATATATCCCTAGAGATGTCTGATGTTACTCAGATTTCTCTGTACAATAAAAATTATTTATTAGATACAGGCTCACCTCATCTTGTCTGTTTTGTAGATGATGTAAATGAACTATCTATTAAAGAAGTAGGGGCTAAAATCCGATATTCTAATAGCTTTAGTAAGGAAGGTGTAAATGTGAATTTTGCTCAGATAAAAAACGAAGAAATAGTAATACGAACCTACGAAAGAGGCGTCGAGGATGAAACCTTAGCTTGTGGTACCGGGGCTACTGCAACTGCTATTGCAGCTTTTTACTCTGGTTTGATTAATAAGAGTTCAATAAATTTAATCGCTCGTGGAGGCGATTTACAAGTGCGATTCACCAAAATGGACAATGTATTTACTAATGTTAAATTAGTAGGTGGTGCAGAATTCGTTTTTAAAGGAAATATATATGTCTGATTGCAAACTGAAATACCGAGCTATAGAACCAGAAGACGCTACCATGCTTTTTAAATGGGAAAACGATTTGGAAATCAACGAGGTTAGTTTATCTAAAGTCCCATTCTCTAAATATATATTGGAGCAATATATTGCACAGGCACATTTAGACATTCAACAAGCAGGGCAGTACAGATTTGTGCTAGAAGATACTGAAGGTAATTCGGTAGGTTGTGTAGATTTATTCGACTACGATGCCATTGATAGGCGTTCTGCTATAGGAATCATCATAGAGAAACAATACCGGTTAAAAGGTTATGCTGCAGAAGCTATTTCACTAATGAAAGACTATGCTTTTAATCGTATTGGTATGAGACAACTACATTGTTCAGTTGGTATTTCTAACGTGAAAAGTTTACAGCTTTTTCGTTCTGCTGGTTTCAATGAGATTGGTATTCGAAAGGATTGGTCGTTTAGAAATGGAGCTTTTCAAGATGTGGTAGAATTTCAATTTATAAACAAATAAATGAAGTTCAAATTTACATATTTGACCCTATTTGGTACGATGCTGTATTTTTTGAGTACACTAAATTCATGTATTCCAAATACAACTGAACAGGTGTATTTAAATTTGTCTGACACCGTAGAATATGTTGGGCAAGAAACCTGTAAGAATTGTCATTACGATAAGCATAAATCTTTTTCGCATACAGGAATGGGGCAGTCTTTTGGGTTAGCTAATCCTACCAAAAGCTCCGCTTTTTTTCACAAAGATTCTATTTTATACGACGCTCACAGCAATTTGTATTACCAACCTTATTGGCATTCAGACAGTCTAAATTTACTAGAATATAGAATTTCTAATGGCGATACAGTTCATAAAAGAATAGAAATGGCTAAGTATATTATTGGTTCTGGACAACATACCAATTCTCATATTTCGGAATCTAATGGTTATTTACATCAGTTGCCTTTTACGTATTATACTCAAGATGGGAAGTTGGATTTACCACCTGGTTTTGAGAATGGTTTTAATACTCGTTTTAGTCGTAAAATTGGACTAGAATGTATGTCTTGCCATAATTCTATTCCAGAATTTGTGTTAGGTTCAGAAAATAAATTTGAAGATGTACCACTAGGAATTTCATGTGAACGTTGTCATGGTCCAGGAGAAATTCATGTTTCAGAGAAGATGAAAGGTGTTTTTGTTGATACCTCAAAGGCGATAGATTATACCATTGTTAATCCGGGTAATTTGAGCTCGGAATTACAATTTGATCTTTGTTCTCGTTGTCATTTACAAGGAAACACAGTTTTGGAAGGCGGGAAGTCTTTTTTCGATTTTAAACCAGGAATGGAGTTGCAAGAGGTAATGAATGTGTTTTTACCAAGATATAAAGGAGACGATAGTTTCATTATGGCCTCTCATGTAGATCGACTCAAAATGAGTGAATGCTTTTTAAATTCTAATGAAGAGCTTACTTGTATTACTTGTCATAACCCACATTTGAGTGTTACCGAAACGCCAAAATCAGTTTTTAATACTACCTGTGTTTCTTGTCATGCTAATACTAAAAACCACCAATTAGAAAATGGAGATGACTGTGTCTCTTGCCATATGCCAAAATCGGGTTCAATTGATATTCCACATGTTAGTGTAACGGATCATAAAATTGCCATTCATCAAAAAATAAGCTCTTCTGACAGCAAAAACATTAAAGAATTTATCGGGCTTTATTGTGTAAACAATTCCAATCCATCGAACTTAAATATTCTAAAAGCATATTTGCAACAGTACGAGATGTTTGAGCAAGAATCGTATTATTTAGATTCTGCTTTTGTGTATTTAGCTAAACTCGACCAAGATATTTGTGTTAATGAATGGATTAAATATTTCTTTTTTAAATCTGATTACGAAGTATTGATAAATTGGTTTGAAAAGCAGTCATTCGAAACTAGAAAGACACAACTATCAATAGAGTCTTATTCGAATGATGATGCATGGGCTTGGTATAGAATAGGGGAGGCTTATTATAAATTAGGCAACTATATAATGGCTACTCGTTGCTTTGAACAAGCTGTAAGCTTGGCCCCTTTTCATTTAGAAATTCAAAATAAATACGGCATGGCTTTGTTAAAAGTCAAGCGTTTAAAAGAAGCTGAAAAAGTATTTAAATTTATAGAATCTGAGAACCCTAATTTCGAGAAACTTTATGCCAATTATGGCTATTTGTTAAGTATAAATGGTGATTTCGATAAAGCCTTAGTCGTTTACAAAAAAGGTTTGAGTTTAAATCCTGATATCCCTCAATTGTGGTTAAATTTGGCCTCTTATTATTTACATATTGAGGATCTTAATAAAGCAATTTCTGCACTAGAAGAGGTTCTAAGAATTAATCCAAATCATAAACGAGCAAACCAATTATTGGATCAACTGAAATGAAGAAAATACTAAGTATAAGTCTGTTCATTATTGTGTTAATCACAAGTTTGGTTTCCTATTTAGGTTATCAGCAAGTTTACGCTCCCTTGTCGAATTCTGATGAGCTTATCTTAATTCCTAGAGAAACGAGCTTTGAAGTTTTAAAAGATTCATTGCAAGTTCATGGCTTAATGAAAAATACTGATTTTTTTGATTTTTTCTGTACCCAAAAAAGATTCAGTAAAATTCATTCGGGTAGGTATTTAGTTCGTGCAGAAATGGATTTAAATTCTATGGTAAACATGTTACGATTAGGAGCACAGAAACCTTTGAATATAATTTTCAATAATGCCTCTACTCT
>CAJWJW010000093.1 GCA_913041775.1 uncultured Flavobacteriales bacterium | reverse complement strand
ACTCCCTCTATCCGCACTAAAGCTTACTCGAAAGAGTAGGCTTTTTTTATGGGTTTTAAAACTATTGACATCTGATGTTATTATCTATTAATCCAAAACACTTTCTTTTAAAATTAATTTGTTAATAAGCTGATATTAAGTCGGTTTAGTTTCAATATAGATATGTTTTTGTATATTTGATTTCATTTCAAATAAATTATTATGAAAAATATACTTTACATACTTTTATTTTTTCCTCTGTTTGTTTTTGGACAATTACCTGGTGGTTCCACTGCTCCTGACTTTACCATTACTGATATTGACGGGAATACATATAACCTTTACGATATTTTAGACGAAGGTAAGCCTGTGTTATTAGAATTATTTGCTGTTTGGAGTGGTCCCGATTGGACCTTTAATGAAACGGGAGTTTTAAATGAATTTAACTCTCTTTATGGTCCAAATGGAGATAATTCCGTTTTTACTATTGCAATTGAGTCAGATGCTTCCACCCCAGCTTCTGATTTAAGTGGTGGTAGTTCTTCTGTAGGCGATTGGACTTCTTTAATTGGCCACCCATTAGCTGATGATGCTAATGCTTCTATCGCAACAGATTATTTGTTAGCATACTACCCTACAATATACCTTATTTGTCCAGATAGATCTGTAACTGAAATAGGACAGGGAGCAGGTAGCTCATACTGGACAGTAGAGACTTTAGCTGAAGAAGTGTTTATTAATACTTGCCCTCAGCCTATTGAAGGTTCTAATGTGGTTATGCAATCTTACAATTCTGAGCTTATTTCTTGTGGTGGAGATATTATCACTCCTGTAGTTACTATATTAAATATGGGTACAGTTGATATAACTGATTGTATTATTAACACTACCGTAGATGGTACAACTGTATCTTCTACTGACTGGACTGGTTCTTTAACTACTTTTGGTTCTGAGCAAGTAACTTTAGCTGATATTACTCCTGGTAACCAATCGGTAACCTATGAAGTTGTTATGTCTAATGACTTAGTTTCTGGAGATAATTCGATTGATGTTACATTAAATACTGCTATAACTGCTGATGCTTTTGTTCACGTTCAAGTGAATACTGATTTTTATGCAGGAGAGACTACTTGGGAAATTGCTGATGCTAGTGGTTCTGTAGTTATGTCTGGTGCTTACGAATCAGGTACAGACGATAACTGGGGCGGTGGTGGTACAGATGCAGATATGACACATGATCATTATGCCTCTTTAGAAAATGGTTGTTATACATTTACTGCTATGGATTCTTATGGTGATGGTCAAACTGGGTATTCAGGTATGGGTGCTGGTACAGATGGTGCTATAGTCGTTACAGATGGAGAAGGTGTTGAATTACTAAGTATTACTGGAAGTTGGGGTGCAGTGCAATCGGTGATATTTGAAATTGTATCGCAATCTGAAAATGATACTGGTTGTACAGACATACTTGCTTGTAATTATGCATTAGACGAACCTTGCGTTTACCCTGGGGAAAATGAATTTAATAACTATATTGAGAATTATTTCGATGTAAGTCAAATCGATGTTCAAGGAGCATCTGTATTTATTCAAGGTACAGACCTATTTTCTCAAGGTACAAGTGTTTATTTGCAAGGATCCAATATTTTCACTCAAGGGACAAGCTTACTGTTTTACGGAGTTTCAGCATTTTTGGAAATGATTGTTGATGAGATTTATTCAGTTTTTGATGACTACGAATCTGAAACAGTTTTCGATTGTGAAGGTTGTATAAACGATATTGATGCCAATAATATTTGTGATGAATTTCAAATTGGATGTCCTTTTCCTGAGTTTCTAGAGTACAATCCTATCGCTTTAACTTTCGATTATTCTCTTTGTCAAACATATGTAGTTTATGGATGTATAGATGTATGGGCACTAAACTTTAATGCCGATGCAAATGTAGACGATGGTACTTGTGAGTATATAAATTGTGATATAGTCTCAGAATGGGAAGTCGCTAATACAGGATCTAATATGACACTAATGATTCCTAGTGATATTGAGGTTACTATAAATGGAGCTCAGGTTTCATCTGGAAGTGCTTTGGGTGTGTTTTATGAAGATTCTTATGGCGATTTACAATGTGCTGGTTATACTTTACTAACGGGTGAAACATCTCATATTTCTGCTATGGCAGATGATGAGACTACTGAAGAAATAGATGGTTTAACGAGTGGCGAGCAAATGATTTGGCAAATATTTGATGAGATGACATGTGTCGTCTATTCAGGGTCTGTATTATATTCTATGGGTTCTAATGTTTTTACACCAAACGATCTTGCTTTTGTTGAGTCTGTAACTTATTCCTGCCAATTGCTAGAATTCCCTGCTGGTTGGTTTATGTTCTCTACCTATATAGACCCCGGAAATATGGATTTAGTTTCTGTTTTAGATGATTTAGGAGACAAAGTAATTATTGTTAAGAACAATAATGGAGATGCTTATCTTCCAGAGTGGAGCTATAATGGTATTGGAGATGTGGTAAATGGTCAAGGGTATAGTATCAAATTATCTGAAAGTAGTATTCTTGAAATTTGTGGTACTTATTTCCATCCAGAAATTAATCCAATTGAATTAACTTCTGGATGGAATACAATCGCTTATTTAAGATTAGAACCTGCCAATGTTGAGATGGTTTTCGAGTCAGTTGTTTCAACTAGCAACCTAGTTATTGTCAAAGATTACAATGGAAATCCGTATCTCCCCCAATGGAATTATAACGGAATAGGTGATCTTTACCCAGGCCAAGCTTATCAGTTAAAAGTAATTCAGCCAGATGTAATTGTGTATCTGTCGAATTCCTTAGAATACAGACCCTTTACTTTAGATGTATTTGAAAATAATTTAAAACATTTTCAACGAATAAAATCTACCGGTAATAATATGCATATAGTGTTCCCTAGAGCTGCTTGGACTAAACACGCTTATACTGTTATCGAAATAGCTGCTTACAATACTCATGGTCGCATTATTGGGTCTACCGTATGTTCCAGCGAAAATACTGTATTAACTTTATGGGGGAATGATGAAACTACAAATTCTATTGACGGTCTATTAAGTGATGAATCGATTACTTTCAAACTCTGGAACGGAACCGAAAGGCTCGATTTTGAAGTAGAAAATTGGAATGAAGGATATAATAGGTACTCAGTAAATGCAATAAATATTGTTGGTACTGTAAAAATTGGAGAAGAAGGAAATCAGTTATTTGAGGCACTGCCAAATCCATCGAACTCAGTCACTACTATTTCTTTCTTTATTGCAGAAAAAGGAAACGTAAAAATATCTGTTTATAATGTTCTAGGTGAACTTGTAAAAGGCGTAATAAATTCTGAAAGGACAAAGGGTTATCAGGCTATAAATATTAACGTTTCTAGTCTTAAACCTGGAAGTTATTATTACACGATGGAAACTAATAATTTTAAAAAGTCTAAGCAACTCGTAATTATTAAATAAATTGAAAAATAGTACGCAATTAAATGTATACTAAATGGGCTTGTTTTTAAAATGGTTTTTTATAATCGCTCCATTCATATATTTCGACGGAGTCCTAGATGCATCTGGGACTCCTCGTTTATTGTTTTTATCGGTTAGTTTGCTCTTAGGTTATTCAGCTAGTCTGTTTTCTAATACGAAGCTTTGTATTCCTAAAAATTATACTTTTATATACCTTAGTTATATTCTAGTGCTTTTTTTTAGCGCAATGTATAACACTAATTACATAGATTATGTTGAAATAATAAATCGCATAGAATACTTTATGTTTTTTATTTTAGTGTATTCATATGTTTCAAGTAACAACAACAATAGAAACTTACTCAAAGGAATTGTCACTTTCTCGGTTATAATAATTTCTATAGGTGTAATTCAGTTAGTGTACTTAACAATACTAAAGCAAGGAGCACAAGAAAATCTGTACGCTATAAGTTCAGTGTTTTCCCACAAAAATATTTACGCCTCCGTGCTTGTCCTTTCTATTCCATTTTTAATTATTGCAGATTATTCAAAAAAATCCAAAATACTACTTGTAAGTTTCACCTTTCTATTCCTTATAATATTGCAAACTAGGTCTGCCTTATTAGCTCTTTTAGTTTCATCAATTTATTTTGCATTCAGTAAAAATGATTTTTTAAATAAAAACAAAAAACTAATTTCATTAGCTGGCTTTGTAGTTCTTCTCACATCCGTTTTACTTTTGAAACAGTTAAACACATTTGAGTTTTTTGTTACTATTTTCGATTTCGATCGAGACTCTTTACGTTCCTCAACAATTAAGGAACGTTTTTTTTTGTGGGGCAATTCACTTAAAATGTTCTCCGATAATTGGCTACTAGGTTTAGGGGTAGGGCAATGGGCTATTTGTTTTCCCATTTATGGATTAAGCCTTTGGCGTTTAAGACAAGGAGAGGTTGTTATGCAAAGACCACATAACGATATGCTCGAAAATTTTACTGAACTTGGCATTGTAGGGGGTGTAATTTTCTTGCTAATTTTAATTTACCCATTACTCATAAAGGCGAAAACCTCGAAAGAGCAATTAATTAAATTTGGCTTAATAAGTTTCATTATCATTTCATTTTTTAGTTTTCCTCAAGAACGTATAATCCCCTCATTAATGTTCTTCACTTTTGTGGCTTTTAGTTTAAAAGATAAAAAGTCAATTAACATTGGAACTATTACAAAAATTATAATTTCAGGTTTATTAATAGTCTTTGTTTTTGTTAGTTATAATCGCTTAGGTAGTGAGCGCATATTTAAAAAGTATATAACAAACTTAAAAACGACTAACTCTAAAGAAGCTCTATTAGATTTACACAAAGCGAAGTCTCCTTTCTTTAAAGTGGAAGGTACTAGTACTCCAATTGATTGGTATATTGGAGAAGTTTATTTTAAAAACAAAAACATTTTAAAGGCTAAAGAATATTTGGAAAATGCTCTTATTATTAATCCGAATAAAATTAACATTTTAAACAGTTTAGGAGGTTGTAGTTTATTTGAGAATGATTTAGTTTCAGCAGAAAAATATTTTCAAAAGGCTATAGATATTGCCCCTTTTTACGAAGTTGGTTTATACAATCTGGCTTATGTAATGAATAAGAAATTCAATTATAGCAGTGCAATTTATGTATTAAGAGATGTTTATGACAAGTCTGCTCCTAAATTTCAGAAAAGAATTTTAGAATATGCAAAATCAGAAATAAAATCGAATAGCAATGCATCCGCACCTCACAGTGAAAAAAAGTCCATTTTAGATAATTTGTATTATAATGAGGCTTGGGTAAGGGAAATTGTACAAAAATCCTTTCTTAATAATGTGACTTTTAAGAGTCAATTAAATTCTGAAGTCCGGTTTCTTTTAGAAGAATAAGCACAAGCACAATTTTTCAAACCTCAAAAACTGCATTTTATCATGCCTAAATTCTTTAAAAAAAGAATTGTAAATTAGAAACCGAAATAAGACACTTTATATGAAACGAACTATCCTCTCCATTTTAAGTTTATTCTTTAGTATCACTTTATGTGCACAGTCTAGTTTAAACTTAAATTACTTATCTAATTACACATATTCAAACTCCTTAAATGATGTTTGGGGTTATGCTACCGAAACAGGAGAATATG
>CAJWJW010000092.1 GCA_913041775.1 uncultured Flavobacteriales bacterium | reverse complement strand
CAACTCACGAAAAGAAAGCCCATTAAGAACTAGTTTTACAGTTTCTACAGAAGAAGAACAAAAAAAGATGATTTTATCTTCATCTTTAATCGAAGAATTTACAAAGGTAAAATCTCATCGTTTAAGTCCATGGACTAAAGATGAATTTATTGAAGCATACCATAAAGATCCAACTTTTGGATTTGATCCTCAAAAGGTTGAACTAGGTGATTTTTCTGAAAGAGTAGAGCAAATTGGCATCTATATCCCTAAAGTCGATGTTATTGCTAACGACTTTAATAATAATTGGATTCCTGCTTTAGAAGTAAAATTAGCTTCTGGCGAAATAATTCGTTTAAATATAGAAGATGAGTCTGAGTTATATAATTTAGAGTCATTAATCAAAACTTCAGAAGTAGAAGGGAAAACACTTATAAACTATAAAGATTATTATATTTCTGTTGCACATGCTAAGGAACTTTATAGTTTATGTGCTCAACAACTAGCCGAGAATAATCCAATATCTGTAAATGGTAGAGTAATTCCTATTGTTAAAGAAAATGACGATGAACTAGAAAGTGATATTGATTTACTGAAAAATGGTGTTTTCGAATTTGTAGCACCACCAAACTTAAAACGGGGTGTTAGTCTGTTTGAACATCAAAAAATTGGTGTGGCTTGGATGCAATCAATTTTCAAAGATAAAAATGGTAGAGGAGCTTTATTGGCAGATGATATGGGACTTGGTAAAACAATTCAAATCTTAAGCTTTATTCATTGGCACAGAACTTTTCAACAAACTAACAACACGAATTTTCCATACCTAATAGTTGCACCTGTTTCATTAATTGAAAATTGGGCAAATGAATATGATAAATTTTTTGAGCCTATATGTAATATTATTCAATTTCATGGTTCAAATAGAAATATAGACGTTCTTTTAAGTGCTACAAGTGACGATATTATTATTACTAACTACGAATCATTAGTAACTAATGCAGTAGAGTTTGCAACAATAAATTGGGCAGTAATTGCTTTAGATGAAGCACAGAAGATTAAGAATCCAAGTACATATATTTCTAAGGTAGTTATAAGTTTAAAGTCAGAATTTAACATAGCACTAACTGGAACACCAATAGAAAATAAGTTATTAGACATTTGGAGTATTCTTGATTTTGTTGAACCTGGGTTTTTAGGAGGACGTAGAGAATTTCTTAAAAATTATAGTGTAAAATTTGATTTGGCCAGAAGTGTAAAGTTAAATTTCTCGACCAATTCTCGTTCTATTGTAGATGAACCAGAGGGAAAGATCGACAGCCAATCTGAACGCGATGCACTACGAGATAGTATCTTGACTTTTGGACGAACAACCTCCTATCATCATCAGTTTGATATGCGTTATACTGTTCCTCTAAATAAATTCCCACTTACCGATTGGATGACCTTGTCTTTAAATTACGATGCTACTTACGATTGGGCTGCAGGATCTAGAGCAACCGTAAACGATTCTATTAATTTGGGTAACGTTATCCAAAATACAAACAATCGAAAAATAAATGCTCAACTAAATTTAAAATCACTTTATAATAAAGTTCCCTATTTTAAGAAAGTTACTTCTTCTGCCTCTAGTAGAAAGAAAGGTGAGGGTGCTAGAAGTAGAGAGACTGATAAGAAGAGTTCGAAACCAAGAACATCTGAAAAGGATTCGAAAAAGAACAAGGACGAAGAAGGTAAAGACGAAGAAAAAGAAGATGAGGAAGAGGAGCGCGAATTTAAGTTTTTCGAACACCTCACTAGAACTTTATTGTCTGTGCAAAGTATAAATCTGAGTTACGATGGCCGTAATGGTGCTATGCTTCCTGGATTTAAGCCCAATACTGGTGCACTAGGGCAGGATAATATGTTTAATACCAATACAGCGCCAGGTTGGAAGTTTGTTACGGGACAACAATTAGACTCTGAGGGCTTGGCGTCCTTTGCAAATAAAGGATGGATTTCTAGCGATACTTTATTAAATCAGCAATACACAACGCAGTTTACTTCTCGTATTAATTTCCGTTCGACAATTGAGCCAATAAAAAAACTGCGATTTAAAATTACAGCACAAAGAAATCAAACGGTTAACACCTCCGAAATTTTTAGAAATACAGGGACACAAGAAGATCCGCTTTTTGAGAGTTTAAATAGAAACGAAACAGGAAGCTTTACCATGTCTTTCTTAGCCATTAATACTTCTTTTAGGAAAATGGAAATAAACTCCTCCCAAACATTTGATGATTTTAGGGCGATGCGTTCTGAAATGGCAAAAAGGGTGGCTGCAAGCAATGGGCAAATAAATAATGATAATATTGAATACCCTGTTGGCTATGGTCCTAACTCACAAGAAGTTTTAATACCTGCCTTTATGGCTGCTTATTCAGGTAAAGATGCTTCTTCACAAACCCTCGAAAAGTTTCCGACTATACCTCTTCCAAATTGGTCTGTGAAATACGATGGTCTTACCAATATAAAGTGGATTAAAAAACATTTTAAAACAGTGTCCTTGTCTCATGCTTATACTTCAACCTACGCAATAAATTCGTACACTACCAATTTGTTCTATAACGAGCTTGAACATCCTCATTCAGGAACTCCAGAATTGAATCCAGAGAATTTCGATGCGAACAATAATTACTTAAATTCCGATCAAGTACAAACGGTAAATATAAATGAGCAGTTTAGTCCACTTATAAAACTAGATATGACTATGAATAATAGTCTAACTACTAGAATGGAGTACAGTAGAGACCGTCAGGTTACATTGAGTTTGAATAATAACCAAATTCAGGAACAAGCTGGGCAAAGCTTCACACTTGGATTAGGGTACAGAATAGACGACTTTGAAATTAGCTTAAGCACTGCAAACGGGAAAAAAACCTTCTCATCTAATTTAGATTTGAATTTAGATTTCTCTATTCGTAAGTCCGTTTCTGCCATTCGTAGTTTAGAAGAAAACACGCATCAAGGTGTAAGTGGTAGAACCGATATTTCAGTAAAGACTACCGTCGACTACGTGCTCAGTGAACGTGTAAATATTCAATTGTTTTACGATAGAATGGTTGCTAAATATGAGGTTGCAAGCTCCTACGATACCGCCAATAATAGTTTTGGTTTAAAGCTTAGGTTTACCTTTGGAACCTAAAAATACATTAGAGGTTTCTTTTTGGGCATAATAATTACTAACTTGTGCCTGTTAAAAAACAAACAAACAAAAAACAAACCATGAAGAAATTTTTACTTACACTAGCAGCTATTGCTATGTCATTAGGTACTGCTTTTGCTCAGTTACCTGCTGGCTCTACTGCTCCTAACTTTACCATTACTGATATTGATGGGAATACACACAATCTTTACGATATCTTAGACGAAGGAAAGCCTGTATTATTAGATTTATTTGCAGTTTGGTGTAGTCCGTGTTGGACTTTTGCTGAAACTGAAGTTTTTGATGAGTTTGATGCTCTTTATGGTGCAAGTGGAGACAACTCTGTTTTCACTATCGCAGTAGAGTCTGATGCTTCTACCCCTGCTTCATCTTTATCTGGTGGTGGGAATTCAGTTGGAGATTGGACTTCATTAATTAACTACCCTTTAGCGGACGATGCTGATGCTTCTATTGCAACAGATTATGCTTTAGGTTACTACCCTACAATTTACCTTATTTGCCCAGATAGATCTGTAACTGAAATAGGGCAGGGACCTGGCACCATTTACTGGACAGTTGAGACTTTAGCTGAAGAAGTGTTTATGAATACTTGTCCTCAGCCTGTTGAAGGTTCTAACGCTGTTATGCAATCTTACAATTCTGAACTTATTTCTTGTGGTGGTGATAAAATCACTCCTGTAGTTACTATATTAAATATGGGTACAGTTGATATGACTGCCTGTACTATTAATACAATCGTAGGTGGTGCAACTGTATCGTCTACTGACTGGACTGGTTCTTTATCTACTTTTGGTTCTGAGCAAGTAACTTTATCTGACATCTCTCCTGGTAACCAGTCGGTTACCTTTGAAGTTGTTATGTCTAATGACTTAGTTGCTGGAGATAATTCAATTCAAGTTTCTTTAAGTACTGCAACTCCTACCCATTCTTCTATTAATGTTGAGGTTTCTACTGATTTTTACCCTGTTGAAACTACTTGGGAAATTCGTAATTCTGATGGAACTCTTGTAGCAAGTGCATCATACGAAGGTGGGGGAGAAGATGACTTTGACGGTGGTGGTCCTGATGCTGATATGGTTCATAATCATATGGAATCTTTAGCAAACGGATGTTATACATTTACTGCTATGGATGCTTATGGTGATGGTCAAACTGGATACTCTGGTTCTGGTAACGGTACAGACGGTTCTATCGTCGTTACTGATGCAGAGGGTGTTGAATTGATTAATATCACAGGAAACTGGGGTGTAGATCAAACAGTTTCTTTTGAGGTTACTCACGGAGTAGGTATCGAAGAGGTATTAGTTAATAAACTTTCTATCTACCCTAATCCTGCTACAAACAATGCTGCTATCGAACTTAACTTAGTTGAGTCTAACGTAGTTGTTATTGAAGTATTAAATACTTTAGGTCAAAAAATATTTACTTATACTGCGGATATGTCTGCTGGATTAAACAAAGTTGAGTTGCCAGTTGCAACTTTAAATGCTGGTTTATTCTACGTAAACATTAAAGTAGGTAACGAATTGATGACTGAAAAGTTGAATATTATTAAGTAATACGCTTAGGATCATATTATTAAAAAAGGCTTCCATATGGAAGCCTTTTTTAATTAGATTTTTTTGGTACAGTTTTTGACAAAGGAAGTATACTCTCAAACAGAAAAAATTGACCATTATGAAAAAAACATTACTTACTTTTTTAACGTTGTTGAGTTTTGCAGCTTTTTCACAGTCCTTATCAATTAATCCAGAAGAATACTATTTTGCAGTAGCTGGAGATCAATGTGTAGCCCACTTTGATGTAATGAATGATACAGATGTAGATTTAACTGTTATTGTTACTAGATCATATGATAGCTCATACGACATTATGTCTACTTTTTGTTGGGGTACTACTTGTTATCCACCAACGGTGAATGTATCAGGTGTGCCGATTGATATTGCTGCCGGAGGAAGTTTTGACGGCTTTTCTGGTTATATTAATGATATGCCTGAAGATGAAACCTTCATCATTAAGTATTGTTTTTCTCTTGTTGATAATCCTTCAGACAAAGTTTGTACTGATGTATCATTTACAAGTGTTGCAATTATTGGAGTAGAGGAAACAGAAACTAATTTTGGAGTTTATCCAAATCCAGCAAGCGATGTTTTGCATTTGGAATACACAGCACAAAAGGAAGCTATGTTTGTATTGTATGACATGTTAGGAAATAAAATATACAGCGATGTAGTTTTAAATTCTAAGTCAATCCAATTAAACGCTTTTGAAGCAGGTATTTACTTCTATACTTTCTCTGTAAATGGAAAAGCTACTGAGGTGCAAAAACTAATTATTACACATTAAGATCATACGATTTTAAAGCCCCGAAGATTCGGGGCTTTTTTTTTGCTCTATACTTTCTATGTGGAGTACAATCCGTACTTTTGTACTTCTTAAAACTCGTATTATTATGAAGGTATCATATAGCTGGATCAAAGACTACTTAAACG
>CAJWJW010000091.1 GCA_913041775.1 uncultured Flavobacteriales bacterium | reverse complement strand
CAATCATTCCCAATAGTTATTTTCATTCCATTTATTTCTACTCATCCGATTTTCAGAACACTCTAGAACATGTAACTATTTACGATGGATTAATAAATAGTAAGTACAGCACATACTCATTAAACAATGTGTCTATCCATATAAAAAACCGTCCTATGCAATTTGGTAATAAAAGACCTTCTATAATATGGGCTTCGCATGGAGACATTTCTATTGATAGTTTACGTTTATATGGAAATGGCTTGGGAGAAGGAATTAATATAAATTGGGCAAATTCGATTGTACAGAATAGTCGCTTTTATAATACACCAGATGCTATTGAATTTATTAATGTTACAGGTGGTGAAATTTCTAACAATTTAGTTCTTAACTCGCCGGATGATGCCATTGATTTAAATGCCTGCGAGGATGTTCTTATCCAAAACAATACGCTTGTTAATTCTGCTGATAAAGGCATCTCTATTGGTGCTGAACAGTATGGGAAATCATCAAATATAACTGTGATAGATAATTACATTCTTGGTAATAAAATTGGCTTGTCTGTAAAGGATAGTGCTGATGTGTATAGTGAAAATAATACATTTGCCTATAATTCTATAGCCATAGAAGCCTATAAGAAAAACGAAAAATACAATTTGGGTGGGTCAGTTATTTCAAGGAATGATTTCTTTTATGCAAACCTAAATTTTGAAAAAATTGATACACTTTCTTCTTCTGCTTATTCTAACTTGAGCAGTACATGTAATGTGCTTATGTTAGATGATGCTTATAGAATCCCTCAAGAATTATATTACGATATAGTTGATGGGACTATTGTATTAATGAATAATTCTCTATTAGAAATGAGTTTATACGGCACTAAACTTATTGTTGATGATGTGTACGAAATCTCCTTAAATGGACTTTCTCCCATTGCCGAAAATGCAAATGTGTATATTTATAAAAAGAAACCAAAACAACGAAAATTCATTAATTACCTTGTAGATAAGCACAATCAAGTTATCGGAAATTCTAAATTATCTTTACAGATAAACGATCGTCTCTTTACGCTAAAACATATTGCTAAATGAAAAAGTACTCGCTATTTTTTGTTGTATTGTTTCTCATTTCTTGTAATTCCTTTAACCGAATTGATTCTGTTTTTGTTTCAGATTCTACAGCTGAATTAGCCATTACAAATAAAAAAATAGATTCTTTCCTGGAGATAAATATTAGAGCCGATCAAGATTCCATTTACAGGTTGTTATCTATTGCCCCAGAAGCTGATAAAACTACTTTTGAGTTTTTTATGAAGCGAAATAGTCGTTTCTATGTGTTTCAAAATTCAGAAATTATTTATCAGAATATAGGCGTTCAATTTTACCCCTTCATTCAAACTCCAAGTGATGCTCATGTGTTTTATGCAGATAAAAACAAAACCCTTTATCAACTTAAACTTTCTTCTACCGATACTATAAAAGTACTTTTTAAGCAAGCAGTAAAATACGAATTGAGTGCTGTTTTCGAGCTAGCTGATTTACAGCCTTTACTTGTTACCCCAAATGACTATTTCCTGCCCCAATTAGAGTTTTCTTTAACTACAGGGTTAAGCGACACTTCTTATTCCAATGTTCATCTGCTAATAAAGGATTCTATCTTAGTTAGTGCTGAGATGAAAATCCGAGGCTCAAGTTCCAAATCATTTCCTAAGAAACAATTTAGTATAAAGAGTAGGGATTCTGTGACTGTTAATTCTATCGCTCTTAAAAAAGCGGTTTTGTATGCACCGTATATAGATAGGTCGTTAATTAGAAATAAGTTGGCGTACGATTTATTTGCATCAATGTCAGGCCATTCAATTAATTCGTTTTTCACTTATGCTGTTATCAATGGTAGTTACGAGGGGATTTACTTACTATTGAATCATCCGAAAACACAGTTTAAGGACAATGTTAATTATGTGAATTCAAATTCCTTTCTCGTTCAAATAGACCGTTGTCCATGCCCGATTATTCACAATTCTAAAATTGATGGATTTATAAATCCAGCTTATATTTTTGAGCTTCCATCTAAGCCTTCGCTTATTCAGAAAACGGCAATAGATAGTCAGTTAAGTCAATTTGAACATGCACTTTATACGAATGATTTATCTGAGATAGACCTAAAAAGCTTTATTGATTTAATTATTCTAAACGAGTTGAGTAAAAATATTGATGCGTATAGATTGAGTACATATTTAGCTTTTGATGGTTCTAAAATGAGTATTCCTACAGTTTGGGATTTCAATATTGCATGGGGGTTGGCTAAACATGCTCGTGGTTTTGAGACCTCTGGATTTGTAATTAATGGAGATAATAAAACCTACGCTCCCTTTTGGTGGCAATCTCTTTGGTCGAATCCTGAATTCCAGATTCAATTAAAAGCTGCTTATGCTGTTTATAGGGAAGCGCTTTTAAGCAATGAAAATTTGACTAATTACATAGAAAGTTTAGAAACTGATTTAGCACAAGACAATGACCTTAATTTTGAAAAATGGCCTTTATTTGGAAAAAATGTTTGGCCCAATAAATACAAATCAGACTCTTATCCGGAGGAGATTGATAGGCTTAAAGAATGGGTTTTATTGCGCGTTGACTGGCTAGACAGTCAATGGTTGGATTAAAAAATTAACAGGCCACCAATAAATATAATTGCTCCAATTATCATTAACAATAATGTGTAGGGTAGAATTTCTTTAGCTTTTAGTCCTGTGATACCTAGTAGCGGTAAAGCCCAAAAAGGTTGTAGCATATTTGTTAATTGATCGCCATAAGCCAAAGCCATAATGTTTTTGGACAAGCTTAGGCCTAATTGCTGTGATGCTTCTATAATAATTGGACCTTGTATAGCCCACTGTCCACCACCACTAGGTATAAATATATTTACCAATCCAGCACTTAAAAAGGTGTATAGCGGAAAAGTAGTCTCGGTAGAAATACTCACAAAAAATTCCGATAGCTGGGTAATCATTCCAGTATGTTTCATTATTCCCATAATACCAAAATACAGTGGAAACTGAATGAGTATTCCAGATGCTCCTCCAATAGCACCATCTAATGCTTTTAAAAATCGCTTAAAATTTTGGTGCATACTTATTCCCAATCCCAACAAACAAAGATTGATGTAGTTTGGTTTGATGAAATTTAAACTGACTGTTTCTGGAAGAATAAAAGCTTTGTAGAATGCATAAAGAAGTATTATTCCTCCAAATAGTCTGCCTAAAATACTAGATTCATCTAAACTTTCTGCTCCTTCTGACTTTACACTGTTTACTTCGGTCTTCGTAATCTCAATTACTAAAGTTTGCGGCTTCGATTTTTTACCTACGATGTACATAAAAGATGGTAGAACGAGTAAGATTAGTATAGTAACACAAATATTCATTGTTGAGAATACGGTCTCCGAAAACCCTATATATTTTGGTAATAAGCTGAGTTTGTCTACTGGATAAATCCCTTCCATTATCGATGCTAAATGTCCATTTTCCGCTGCTTTTATTGGCGCAGACCCACTAATACCACCATGCCATACCATAAGTCCAGAATAGGCACTTGCTCCAATAATTGGGTAATGGATACTCCAGTTGTTAGTCTTAGCACTTTCGGCTACTTTTCTAGCGAAAATTGCCCCAAATATTAAACCCAAACCCCAGTTAAAAAAACTTACTAGAAGTGTAAGTAAGCATACTAAAAATGCGGCTCTAGCTGTGTTTGTACAATAGGCTGTAAAGTAATTTATTAATTTATCAATCGGCCTACTTAATGCTAAGGTGTGTCCAAGAACTAACATCAACATCATTTGAAATGCAAACACTAAAAGTGAGGAATTCCAGAGTCCTTTCTCCCAATAACCCAGTAATTGTAAGCTATACTCTGCGGTGCTCAATTTTTCGGAACCCGTAAAGCTCAATGCCAATAAAAAACTCACTAAAGTTAATAGTACGGCAATTGTAAATGGGCTGGGTAGAAGTTTCTTGAATGTTTTTTCTAGGGTACTGGCTAAGTTCATTTCTGTAAAATTTTACATTACGAATGTATAAAAAGGAACTATGAAAAAGAAGTTTTACAGGATTTAGAGAAAGTATTAATGTGTGGGAAGAGGTTTTGTTGGAGTTAAGAAGGATGAGTTACGTATAGTCTGTTTATGAACTAATAACTTAAAATAAGTTATTAGTTTTTAGCAAAAAAAATCCCCCGTAAAACGGAGGATTTTAAATATATAATTCCTTTATTAGAAAGGAAGGTCATCTTCTGGTACTGCAGGAGCAACAGGTTCTGCACTAGGCATTGCTTCAGCAGACATACCTTCAACTTTTTGTATTCTCCATGCATCTAAAGTATTGAATACTTTAATTTCAGCCGATGGATCTTTTTGCCATTCTCTTCCTCTTAGGTTAAAGAAAACTTCTACTTTGTCTCCAGCTTTTACTGCATCAACTAAGTTGGTTTTATCTTGTGCCAATTGGAACATTAAAAATTGAGGGTATTGTTCCTCAGTTTCAATTACAAATTCTCTTTTCTTAAAACGGTCGCTTATCACTTGTTCGTCGTGAATACGCTTTATTTTGCCTTCTACAGATAAATTACTCATTGTTATAGTCGATTTAGTTTGTCAATTAATAAGGTCTTCCAAGCTGATTCTACTTCGTTATTTTCGAGTAATTCCTTTGCGTAACAGTGCAATTCTTCTCTCGTTTCTTCGTCATCGGTTCCTGCTTGTAAGAGTGCTGCAATATCCGTATTTTCTTTGAATATTTCAACTAATTCTAGTGAAGGAATTTTTTCAATGTTTGCCAATTTTGCCAAGTCGTTACCAGACAGAATAAAGCTGTTTTTTATCCGATTAGGAAGTTGATCGTACCCAACACCAATCTTAATGTTCGGTTTTTCTACTTCAAATATAGATTCTCCTGATGCTCTACAATACCAGTTGGCACCCATACGCCCAACGAGGTCTATTTTGTGCGGATCTATTTGTTGTTTATCGTTTAATATTGCCTCAGAAACGTGCATTTTTACGATCTCGCAAATAACTAAATTTCCTGCTCCACCTTCATCACCTAAAGAGACCACCTCTTTAACTATACACTCCATTTGTACAGGAGACTCTTTTACTCTGTAAGGTTTTACTAAGTCAGATTTAAGCGCTGTAAAACCTGCTTTTTCAAACTCGTTTATTCCCGTTTCATATTCTGTACTAGAAAGTGATGTTTGCTCTACTATTGCATGAGAAACTACATTTATAACCACTTCTTTTGTCGCTGCTACATTGTCTAGTGTATGTTTTGTTGTGTTGTTTCGTACACGACGTGCAGGCGAGAAAATTGCGATAGGTGGATTTGCACTAAAGACATTGAAAAATGAAAAAGGACTTAGATTAGGCCTTCCATTTTCATCTACCGTACTCGCTAAGGCTATTGGTCTAGGACCTACAGCAGATAGTAAATAACCGTGTAAGTCTTTAGTACTTAATTCTTTTGGGTATAGTGTGAGCATAGGTTTTTTATGAGAAAAACAAATGTAAGTATTCGTTTTATGCTAGCAATGAAATATTATTAATAAATATGATTTTTTGGTTGCTAAAAATGAAAATAGTTCTAGATTTGTATAACAATAAGTCGAAAGGCTTATTTGTTCCATGCGGATATGGTGGAACTGGTAGACATGCTAGATTTAGGATCTAGTGCCGCAAGGC
>CAJWJW010000090.1 GCA_913041775.1 uncultured Flavobacteriales bacterium | reverse complement strand
AGCTTGTACTTCGTCTTGCTCTTTATTCTCTGGCATCTTTATCTTTATTAGATTTGCTAACTGTCACAAAGCAAATTGTTTGCCATTCTGTTTGTTCTGACATTATGTCTTGAAACAAATTTCTAGCAACTAAACTTGGCTGATTTGTATGCGATTAAGTCAGTTTTTTTTTAAATATGAATACAGTAAACTGATTTAGGTAGGGTGTAAGTTTAAAGTGAAAAATATGCAGGATAGTGAAATGAAGTTTGAAAGGTAAATAGTATCTAGAGTCTTAGTTTGTCTAATCCTATCCAGTAATCTTGAAATAGAGAAACTTAAAGGTGATTATTAGGCTTAATAATCTTAAATCGGAACCCAATACTGTTTTATCAATCTGATTTACCACCAAGATAAGATTCCAATGCCCCAGCTGTAATCTTTCTTACTCAGCCAACCTTTTAATAGTCGCATATAAAGCTGGACCTTCAAGGTTTTTTGCAATTATAATTCCTTTCTCGTCTATAAGGAAATTGCTAGGAATACTATTAATATGATAGGTTTTGGCAATTTCTGCATTCCAGCCTTTAAGTTCGCTTCCATGTCCTTTCCATACCAAGCCATCTTTTTCGATTGCTTCTGTCCAATCTGATTTTGCATTTTCTTGCTTTTGATTCTCTCTTCTGTCAGTAAGACCATCTAATGAAATACTAATAACCTCAAATCCATCAGCTGTTTTAAATGCTGCCTGGTGTAGTTTATTATATACCGAAACAATATTAGGATTGTCTTTTCTACAAGGTCCACACCACGAAGCCCAGAAATCTAATAAAATAAGTTTTCCTCGGGAATCACTTAATGAGAATTCTCGACCCTCTGGCGATTGAATAGTAAAATCAGGAGCCTTATCTCCTATATTCAATCCTTCTGCTTGTGTACCTAATAATCTAGAGTCTTTTGCGATGAAACTAAAGCATAATACTAGGGACGCTATAAATAGAGTAGTGGTTGATTTTTTCATATTATTTTTTGAAGATTAATATTGAAATATTGAAAATAGAATTAAGAAATATACTATTCCTAATCAGTCTTCTCTTTTCATTAGTTAACACGAGTTATATCTGCACCAATAGCTTTAAGACGTGCTTCTATGTCTTCGTAACCTCGATCTATTTGTTCTATGTTGTGTATGGTGCTTTCTCCATCTGCAGAGAGTGCAGCAATAAGTAATGAGATTCCAGCTCTAATATCTGGAGAGGTCATTACTGTAGGTTTCAAAGCACTCTGCCTGTTGAGGCCTATAACGGTTGCTCTATGAGGATCACATAAAATAATTTGAGCACCCATATCTATAAGTTTATCTGTAAAGAATAAACGACTTTCGAACATTTTTTGATGTATGAGTACCGAACCTCTAGCTTGTGTAGCCACTACTAGAATGATACTTAATAGATCTGGAGTAAATCCTGGCCAAGGTGCGTCAGAAATGTTCATTATAGAGCCATCTATAAAACTCTCAATTTCATAAGAATCTTGTGAAGGGACAAAAATATCGTCATTCCTTCTCTCAATCTTAATCCCTAGCTTTTTAAAGGTTCCAGGAATAACACCTAACTCATTGTAGGCAACGTCTTTAATAGTAAGCTCAGATTGTGTCATAGCAGCTAAGCCAATCCAAGATCCAATTTCTATCATGTCTGGTAAAACTCGGTGTTCGCAGCCTCCAAGTTTTTCTACTCCTTCAATAACAAGTAGGTTAGAGCCTAGACCAGTGATGTTCCCACCCATGCGATTAATCATCTTGCAGAGTTGTTGCAGATATGGTTCGCAGGCTGCATTATATATTGTTGTAGTTCCTTTTGCTAAACAAGCAGCCATTAAAATGTTTGCTGTTCCTGTAACTGATGCTTCTTCTAGAAGCATGTAAGCGCCCTTTAATTCTTTTGCTTTTATTTCGAAGAATCCATTTTTGTCATCGTAGTTAAAGGTAGCGCCTAGTTTTTCGAAACCTATAAAGTGGGTATCCAATCTTCTTCTTCCAATTTTATCTCCTCCAGGACGCGGAATGGCAGCTTGTCCAAAACGAGCCAACAAAGGCCCAACAATCATAATAGAACCTCTTAGGCGACCTCCTTTATCTCTAAAGTCGTCGCTGTATAAATGCTCTAAGTTTATTGTGTCTGCTTGAAAGCTATAAGAACCTTTATCTAGTTTTTGAACCTTAACTCCTAGGTCGCTTAGTATTTCAATCAATTTATTAACATCCACTATATCAGGGATGTTGTTGATGGTAATTTTTTCGGAAGTTAATAGCACTGCGCTCAATATCTGGAGTGCTTCATTTTTAGCACCTTGAGGTGTTATTTGTCCTGCCAGTTTCTTACCACCTTTAATTTTAAATGAAGCCATATCAGTTTATTTTCTTTTTCCGTGTTGAGTACGACCGCGGTTGTTTTGTTGTTTCTTCTGCGGTTTCTCTTGTGGCTTAATTTCCACAAAATCGGAAAGTTTAAATGAAGCCTTCATCTCTAATTTCGAATCTGACAACTGAGCTAAATGTTTTAATATCATCTCGTCGTCGACAGTAGATTTATTCCACATTAAATACGATTTCTTCATGTGATTGGCTAAACAGAAAACCATAATGTCTTTATGGTCGCTCTCCTCCATTTCTACCACACGTTCTATAATTTGTGGTAGTATCTTACCATAGTAACGCAACTTTATATTGTTCTCCGAATAAGGAACTTTAAGAGGTTTCTCTTCAAAAGATTCTTTTGAAGGTTTCCCATAGGGGGAATCTACGTCTAAACCAAAATCTGACATGATAAAAAGATGGTCCCATAATTTGTGTTTAAAATCGGGTACATCTCTAAGATGAGGATTTAAATTCCCCATAACCTCTATAATTGCTTTTGCTTGATGATTTCTTTTTTCACGGTCTTCGATTTCGATAATCGAGTGAACCATTTTCTGAACATTTCTTCCGTACTCTGGAATAATTAAATGTGGCAGGCTTGTATTGTATTCCATTTAAAAATTATTTGAGTATGTTGAGTTTTGCGAATTTAGCGAGCAGTGTTTTTTCTCCACCATCCGTAAAGTTAATGCTAATTTTTTTATTGGCACCATCGCCTTCTAGTTTGCAAATAACACCCAAGCCAAATCTATCGTGTTCTACTTTCATTCCAGTAGAATAGTCTTGTTCTGTATAGTTTCGAGCCTGTGTAGTTGGGTCTAGTTTTTTTAAATTTCTAGGGATAAACATCGGCTTGCTTTGTGGTCTTCTCACTTCCTTTTTTTCTGTTGATTTATTAAATCTTGATGGAACATTTGTCTTGTAATTTGTGCCACTACTAATAGCTCCAGATTCTCTACGTGCCGGTTTTACATTAATGAAATCTAAATCCAAAAATTGACCATCAATTTCTTCAATAAACCTGCTTGGCTCGCAGTCAATTAAATTACCCCAGCGATAACGACTCAAGGCAAAACTTAAAGTAGCTCTTTTTTCTGCCCTTGTTAGGGCTACGTAAAATAAGCGTCTCTCTTCTTCTAAATCAGCTCTAGAGCCCATTGACATTTGCGAAGGAAAGAGGTTCTCTTCCAGGCCTACAATATATACATATTTGTACTCCAAACCTTTAGATTGATGAATTGTCATAAGAGAAACATGATCTCCATTGTCCTCATCTTCTTTATCGTTCTCTGTAAGCAAGGCAATGTCTTCTAAATAATAACTCAAGCTGGTATTTCTTTCAGCTTTCTGATTTTCTTGGTCTACAAAATCTTTTATCCCGTTAAGGAGTTCCTGTATGTTTTCATATCGACTAATTCCTTCTGGAGTTTTGTCTGTTTGCATTTCTCTAAATAAACCAGATTGCTTAGATATATACGAAGCTACTTCATAAGCATCTTGTTCTTTGGCCATTGCTTGGAATCCTTTAATAAGGATCGCGAAATTATCTACCTTCGTTGTACTACCAGCATTTAAACCTGTTTCTTCAGCTTTAATGTTCTCTATAACTGCCCAGAATGATTTTTGTTGTTCTTTAGCTCTTAAAGTAATTCTATCTATGGAGCTATTTCCAATTCCTCTTTTAGGGTAGTTTATAATTCGTCTAATCGCTTCTTCGTCCTGAGCATTCGATGCCATTCTGAAATATGCTAGTAGATCTTTTATTTCTTTTCTTTGGTAAAAGGATAGTCCACCATAAATACGATACGGAATTCCTCGTTTCCTTAAAGCTTCCTCCATACTACGCGACTGTGCGTTCGTACGGTATAAAATGGCGAAATCTTCATTCAGTGCCTGTTCTCTATTCTTCGTCTCTTGGATGTTAGAACCTACCATTGCAGCTTCATCATTATCCGTCATCGCTCGGTTTACTTTTATCTTTTCTCCTAAGTCGTTCGCAGTCCAAACTTTTTTGTCCAGCTGTTCGGTATTTTTACTAATGATGCTATTTGCTGCTTTTACTATGTTCTGTGTAGAACGGTAGTTTTGTTCTAGTTTGATGATTTTAGAATCTGCATAATCCTTCTTGAAGTTTAGGATATTGCGAATGTTGGCTCCACGGAATGCGTAAATACTCTGCGCATCATCTCCTACCACACATAAGTTTTCGAATCTAGAAGCCAGTGCTTTTACAATGAGATATTGTGAGTGGTTTGTATCTTGGTACTCATCTACTAAGATGTATTTAAATCGTTCTTGGTATTTATGGAGTACTTCAGGAAAACGAAATATTAGCTCGTTGGTTTTTAATAGCAAGTCATCAAAATCCATTGCGCCAGACTTGAAGCATTCTTTTACGTAAGTTTCGTATAAAACACCCATTTGTGGTCTATGTGCCGAGTCGTCTTGTGTTTTAAGTTCTGTATTGTTGTTGTACGCTTTAACCGTAACTAAATTATTTTTAAATGAAGAAATCCGTGAGGCAACAATATTTACCTTGTAAATATCGGTATCTAAACTCATTCCTTTAATAATACGTCTTAATAGTGCTTTCGAATCATCGGAGTCGTAAATAGTAAAGTTAGAAGGGTAGCCTATTTTGTCCGCTTCAAAACGTAGTATTTTAGCGAATACCGAGTGGAAGGTACCCATCCATATGTTTTTAGCAGCTGTTCCAATGATTTTCTGGATCCGTTCTTTCATTTCCTTTGCCGCTTTATTGGTAAAGGTTAGAGAAAGGATGTTAAATGGATCGACTCCTTTATTTAAGAGGTGTGCTATACGGTAGGTTAAAACTCTAGTCTTACCAGAGCCCGCTCCTGCAATAACCATTACAGGGCCTTCTGTTTTTTCTACAGCTTTTCGCTGAGATGGATTTAAATGGGTTAAGTAGTCACTCATTTTGTGTACGCTATATATAAGGTGTAAAACGATTCTTTGTAGAAGTTTCAAAGTTAATTTTTATTCTAGGTTTTTTAGGTATGTGTTGAAAAAATATAAATGAAGCCTAAGTTGCTCATTCTGTTTGTAAAGCATTTAGTTTTTTAATGATTATTACTTCAACTACATTAAAAAGTAGGCTTTACTTTCTGTGCTTGTATGTCTTGTCCTTCCGAAACACCTAAAACAAAGAGTCTCAATAAATAAAAGGTTTAGCTGTTTGTCGGTTTAGGGAAAAGTTATACATTTGCAATCCCTAAAAATTAGGGAAGTTGTATATAAATCAATTATAAACTAAAACGCATTATGCCTACGATTCAGCAGTTGGTACGAAAAGGTCGTGAAAAATTTACTAAAAAAAGTAAATCGG
>CAJWJW010000089.1 GCA_913041775.1 uncultured Flavobacteriales bacterium | reverse complement strand
CAGGATTTGATGCGCCAAGCATGAACACCATGTATGTAGATAAGAAAATGCAAGGAGCTAATCTTATGCAGGCTATTGCAAGAGTAAACAGGGTATATAAAGACAAACCAGGTGGTCTTATTGTAGATTATATAGGTGTAGGCCAAGAACTAAGAAATGCAATGGCAACTTACCTGCAAAGTGGTGGAGAAGGAAAAGCATTTTTAGATATTTCGGAAGCGATTGCCTTAATGAAAGAGAAGTTCGAAATTGTTGAACAGATGTTTCATGGCTTTGACTACAAGGAATATTTTAAAGCTGAAACAAATATTAAACTTCAAACACTGCTTGGGGCCCAAAATTTTATTCTAGCGACTAGAGAATTAAAGGATCGGTTTTTAAAAGAGATAACAGCGCTTTCTAAAGTGTTTGCAATGTCTATTCCAAGCTTTGAAGCAAATGTTATTAAAGATGATATCGCTTTTTTCCAAGCCGTTAAAGCAAGGATAAACAAATTCAATCCTTCTGGGGTGAAGTCAAATTATGAGGTTGATACTGCCATAAAACAAATTGTAGAAGAGTCCTTAAGTAGTTATGGCGTAATTGATGTTTTTGAAGCTGCCGGAATTCAAACTCCTGATATTAGTATTCTATCGGATGAGTTTTTGATGGAAGTTCAAAATATGCAGCAAAAGAATGTGGCTTTTGAACTGTTGAAAAAACTATTGAGTGATGATGTGAGAGTGCGTAAAACGAAAAATATTGCTCAAGCCAAAAAGTTCTCTGAGATGATAGAAAGTGTGGTGAAGAAATACCACAACAATCAAATTGATTCAGCTCAAGTATTAGAAGAATTAGCCTCAATAGCTAAGGAGATGCGCTTAGAAGATAATAGAGCAGATGAACTAGGACTTACAGAGGAAGAGTACGCGTTCTATAGCGTATTAAACCAAAATGACTCCACTAAGATGTTGGACGATCATAAAATGAAAGAACTCATTCATCATATTGTAGATATTATTCGGAAAAATGCTACTGTTGACTGGAGTAAAAGAAGTGACGTTAGGGCGAAACTACGTCTTACAGTTCGTAAAATACTAATCCATTATGGCTATCCGCCTGATTTAGCGCGTATGGAAGCGGATAAAGTATTGGAGCAAAGTGAAGTTCTTGCAGAATCTTTGACACAGAATTAATGAAAAATATAAACTCTACTTATAAATTCTCTCTATTCAAAGATCTGTTCACTAAAACTCCCGAGCAAACTATTGATGTAAACCAGCTCATTGAGTTTATTAAATATCCGTATTTAAAATCGCAAATTGACCGCTTACGGGCTTTGGCAAAAATTGAATATACGAAGCAAAAACGACAATTACCTACAGTCACATTATCGGGTGTGTTTTCTGAAAGAAAAAACGCTAGTTTGGAAACACATTCTGGATTAATGCAAATCGACTTTGATGATATTACTAATTATAACGAAAGTAGAACAGCCTTATTAGACGATCCCTATACCTATGTTTTATTTCGTAGCCCAAGCGGTAATGGAATAAAAATGCTGGTGAAGATTAATCCATCCGATATGACTCATAAATCTCAGTTTTTAGCTCTCGAAAAATACTATCTGGAAGAATACAATTTAGAGATGGATAAAGGTACGAAAGATGTGTCACGTGCAATGCTTCTGTCCTACGACCCACATTTGTACTGCAATCCGTTTTCTGAAACTTTTGCTGAGGTTATAGATGAGAAAAAGTACAAACAGAATAATGTAATATTAAATACAGTAAACGAACCGAGAGCTGTTTACCATTCGCTGAGTGGACTTGAAGGCGGAGAAGAATATTTTGCCAAGAAACTCTGTGATGCTGTTAAAGAAAGGAATATAGACTTAACAGATTCCTATCAATATTGGAGGAATATTGGATTTATACTAGCCAACACCTTTGGTGAATATGGAAGAAATTATTTTCATCAATTAAGCGCTCAGCATCCAGAATACAATTTTGATAAATGTGATGCAAAGTATACACAATTACACAAAGACAATAATGGAGGATTAAACTTTGCATCCTTAGTTTATATGGCAAGAGATCGCGGCATAGAACTATTTGATAAAGCGGTAAAGACAAAAAAAACAGCCCCAGCCAAAACTGGTTTGCGAGAAGCTTTAAAAAAGAAGCGTTTGGAAATTGCCAATGAAAATGGTAAGCCAGCCTTTACGATTTTTTCGAATAAGACTTTAGAGTGCCTTCTGATTGAACTACCTAAATCTGAGGATGACTTAGATTTTGTATATGGATTTGGCAAGAAGAAAGTTCAGCAATTCGGTCCTCAAATACTTAAAATAATTAATTCTTATATTGCTTAGCTATGTCTATAAGCCATGAGGATTTTCAAAAAGCACGAAGAATAAGTAGAGTCATTCAAGAATATATGGTAAAGCTTAACCTCAATGGCTTACGTTCTACAGATATCTATCCAATCTTAGCTCAAAAGGGCTTAGTTGAAAGAGATAGGCATCAAGGCTTATTCTTTAGACGATTTTTAAAGAAGTTATTACGATGCGATATGTTAAAATTAATTCCTCAGTGTAAGCATAAGCCTACATCTTCAGAAGATTTCACACATTGGTACTTCTATCAGGCAAATTCAGAGAATTTAAAAGTAAATGAGACAGTTCCAAAAAATGAATTGGTGGATAATAAATTCCCTGAAATAAGTGAGAAAGAAATTGATGAGCTTATTGTATTAGCAAAACCACATGTCAATAAACTTCCAGTAAGAGAATGCGAATTTAGTGATCAACAATTAGAGCTTCGAAAAATGTATGCGCGTGCATGTGAGGAATGGTCAGATAGAGAGAAAGATATTATGTATAGAGCTTATAACAAATTTCTAAGAATAGATAAGGTTGCAGAATTATTAGACAGACAACCACACATTGTAAAACGCTATATTGATAGTTATTTAAACTTTAATTAATACTATATTAAGCATCATTCATCTTGGGTTTAAGAGGTTAGTTTTAATTATTTTCAACTAAAAAATGAAGAAAATGGTTTCACTTTCTACGACAGTAAGTACATTACAAGCAGGGTTCGTGTTATTCGATCGTTTTAACCTTACCTATTTAACTCGACCTCGCAGCGGACTAATTTTATTTTCTGTATTAAACTCTTTCCCCTCCTCCATCATTTCATCTATATCTGATAGCTTATAATAATAAGTGCCTTGAATGAGTGAGCATGGAAGCATTCCGTCTGTTCTTAGTCTAAATAGCGTTGCTGGAGAACAGGAAAGTATCTCACAAAGCTGCGCTGATTTAATCCACTTTTTTTCTTGTTGTTTATTAGAATGCTCAAAATACTCCTTGATAAGTTCAATGATTTCTTCTTTCTGTTTTTCTAACAAGTCTTCTACAAAGTCTCTGTACATAATAATTAGTTTTAATTAATAACTATGCAAAGGACTAAATATTGGAGGGGGTATATGTATACAATTTTAGTGTATACATCTTAATCTACTATATATTAATGGTTTTCAAGTATTCTTTGAATTTATTTTTTTGTTTCGTCGTATTAATTTCTTTATTTTTAATGTTAGATATAGTCTGACGAGCATTTTTTATTTTCTTCCCTTTTTCATAGGTGCAATGTCGTTCAATAAACTTTGCAAGTTTTGAGTCGTTCTCGAATCTGAAGACTTCCATTTCTTTTAACATCAAAAGTGTATAAATAACTTCAATTCTAGTTTTGTTAGAATCAAGTAGATTGTATCTAGAAAGATGACCTACTTGTTCTGTCTCTATGTCTAACTCTTGTTTAAGAAATTTGAGGTATTTTTCTCTTGAATAGGTCTTGACCTTCAAATCTAAACGATTAGTTTCTGAAACTAGTTTGTCACTTTTAGCTATTTCATCTTTTATGAAATCAATCATATCTCCATCCACATTCGACTCAATAAATACTGTAGATGATGATTGGTAATCGTCCTTTAATTTATCAAATGAGATCTCAGCCTGTTTTGTTAAATAGACTTTCGAGTCATCAGAGCTTTTAATTAAGTTTTTAACTGCAAAATTAAATTTTAGGATGTCTTCTAACATATTTTAATGTTTATAATTTCTTTTCTCAATTTAGCTTATTTGTTCATTTATAACATAAATTATTCTTCACTATTTTATATTGACAAATATATCCATTTTAATAGCGGTAAGTTTGTGGTAGTCAAGTGTTTGCGGAAATAGATGCGTGCGTAACTTTACATAACTCACTGTATTGCAGTAGGTTGAGTTGATGATAGAATCAACTTTGAATTAGTCAGTCGTCGTATTAATTAGTAAAATGCTTTTAAAGCTTGCATTTCGTCTTGTACTCTTGTATTTACCATTCTGGCATAATGTTGTGTTTGTTTTATGCTTTTGTGTCCAAGCATTTTGCTAACCACCTCTATTGAAACTCCCTTTGCTAAGGTAATGGTAGTTGCAAAGGTATGTCGTGCTATATGAAAGGTGATGTTTTTAGTTATCCCACTAAGCTGTGCCAATGTTTTCAAGTGCTTGTTTGTCTTTTGATTGCTAATCATATATATGGCTTTCCCTGATTCTATACATGCTGGGTTGTTTTTGTATTTATTGATGATTTCTAGGGCTTTTGGAAGTAGAATTATTTGTGCCTTGACTTTGGACTTTTGTCTTAGTATATTGATCCAATAATCTCCATTTTCAAATACAATTTGTGAGCTTTTCAATGCCTTTAAATCTGCATAAGCTAAACCTGTATAGCAGGCTAGCAAAAATCCATCACGAACAATTTTTAAAGTCTCATTATCTATATTTAGAGTAGTTATATCATCAATTTCAGTATCGTTTAGACATTCTCTTTCAACAGTTATAATTCGCCCTTTGTATTCTATAAATGGATCTCTATCAATAATTCTATTTTGTATGGCAGTGCGAACAATCTTTTTAAAGCTTTGTATGTATTTTACAGTAGTATTGTTTGAGCATTCTCCTTTGGTTCTAATATAATGATCCAAACCTTCAATGAATGGATAATCTAAAAATCGAACATCGATATCTGTTTTGTTATGAGCATCTTTTAGGTAGTTGCTAAGATGTCTTTTGCACATATCGTATCGAATATAAGATCTATGCGCTCTTTGGTTTACTTTAACTAACTGTTTAAACTGAATTTGGTGCTTGTTAAAAAGTTCTACAATTCCGTGAAAATGTTTATCAAGGCCTAAGTAAATGTCAAAAATCCGTTCTAGGGAGTAAGTCTTGCCATTTTTAATGCATTTTAACTCTGCATCAAACATTTCTTTTTCAACTGTTTTAAGCTGGTCGTAATAGCGTTTCCCTTCCGGGAGTTTTTTGTTTGGAAATCCCTTTTGTTTGTCCCAAAGCCCAGGGGGTATCATCTTTCCTATAGAAAAATCTTTTCTCTTTCCTTTAAGTGCTACTCTACAATAAAGATGTAGCCCATCCTTTTTGGATTTTGTGTTCCGTGTAAAGAAATAAACATTTAAATAACTCATAGTATTACCTTTTATGAAGTAAATAACTAAAGAGTTAACAGCCTTTTATGCATACAATTTTCTTGTATACACGTAAATAAATAATATGTAAGTCGACACCATATCCACACTGAGGTATGCAAAAAAAGGCGATTTATGAAAAATCGCCTTTGGGTAAAACTACTGAAAATCAATGATTTGAACAAATCTATGGGCTTTGAAATGCGCCCTAGCAGAGAGAAAGGGATTCGAACCCCCGATACA
>CAJWJW010000088.1 GCA_913041775.1 uncultured Flavobacteriales bacterium | reverse complement strand
AGTTTTAAAGCTTACTGTAATCTAGTGAAAAGGGTAGAGGTTGTAATCCTGCTACCCTAATTGCCAATACTAAGAACATAAGATATGGTATAATTAAAATTATTAACCTATACTGGATCCATTTGCTTATCAAACGCCTGTTCAATTAACTCCATTACATCATCCAATTGGTTAATGTTTTCAAAGCTAACTTCTACATCTCCATTCCCCCAACGCCCCAAATCGGTAATATCTTTACAATATCCTTTAGGATCAATAATAATTGAGAAAGGAATGTTTAGAGATAACCTCAATCTAGACTTTTGAGGTACTATATCTACAAAGTTCGTAGAGGACTTATAGGCAATATACAATTTCTTGTACTCCTCGTACACTGAGGAATCGATATTCATTATTCGTTTTTTTAATATCTCATATAATTCAATCATGTCTCCTTTTAAGTAATCATAAACGTCAAGTGAGTAGATCGCAGTTGATTTATCTTCAGGCTTATAGTATTCTAATTGCTCTTCAGTTAAGTCAGGTGATGTCCATATTCCACTTGCCTTAAACGCCAGTTCTTTTGCTCTAGAGAGTATTTCTTCCTCTCGCCATGATTCAGCTTTTCTAAGGGTGTCGTTTAAACGTATCGGAGAATCATTGAATCCACCTTCTATCGTTTTCTTTTGACTATAAGGTCTATCTGAAAGCTCTGAATTGTATCCGGTCAAGGTAAGATTGCCAATCGTGTGCAAATAACTTTCTTGAACAGTCTTCCAATTCTCACCAAGCATATTTCTCCATTCTTCAGATAAATTCGGGTTTTGAGGCATCACATGTTCAATCGTATAATTATCCACGTTTACTAATTCCTTTCTTTTATAGTTCTCCAATTTACTGAGCAGGTAGTTTCTACTTCTAAAGTTATAAACGTCTTTCATTATAATTTCTTTTTCAAACTCAACATCTAAAGGAAAACGTTTGTAACTTTCTAACAGCTGAAACGATGCTTTTACACTATCAGCATACTTATCTTTTTGAACAGATTTATATAAGTTAGAAAAGGTTTTGTTCATACTGTTTGTAGGTATTCCGCAAATTGCTCTTCTGAAAACATAACTCTCTACTAAATGGATAATTTCTATTAATTCTGTTTTAGAGATAACTTCATCTTTATAGTCATTGTAAACTGGCAAGAAGTATGGATAACTTACATCAACTTTCAATTTTGATATACTCTTGAAAGCCGAATTTAGGTCAGCATCTGGCTCTTTATGAAGAACGATATTTATATAATGATTCGAGAACTTATAGATATCTTCTACTACTTCTTTTATTGATTCTGGCGCACTTTCTCCTTGAACATATTTTTTAAAAGAATCATATACCATACCTATTTTAGGTATTGATCCGGTTTTAACAGATAAATAATCCCTCATAAACCAATCGAAATATGTTGAGTAATCATTTCCATAGCTTTGCTCCATAGGGAACCAGAAACGTTCATACAACTCATTTTGAAGGTTAGTTTCTTGTCCCATTAGAATGTAATTTCTAATCAAATCAGCGTGAGACAAATCTAGTCCTGTACTGTTCAAGCTTTCAAAAATTAGTTGAGGGTTGTCTTTATCCTTTTCAAGTGCTACATCTACTATAAAAAGGCGTTGGATACCATTGTAGATGTCTACTGCATTTTCCTTATTAATATTAGCTTTAAAGTAGTTGAAGTTTTCATAAACACGTTGAGAATGATCCTCTCTTAGCGGAATTCCTTTAATCAAATCAATTAGTGTTTCTTTATCTCTTCTTGTTAGTAATAATTTATATCTCAAATTCCCTTCTTCCTCAGCATTAAGTAAGTAGTAGTTTTGAAGTTTAGTAAAGCTCGTCTCAATTTCAATGTCATTCTCTTTCACGAATTCTGCTATAGCTGCGATCATCAAGGAAACGGTAGTTAAGCGCTGCTGACCATCTATAACCAATAATTCAGGGACATCTGAAACAGTATGAATACCTTCTTGAAAATAGACTATAGAACCTATGAAATGCCCAGGCAAAGAAGGGTCTTTGCTAATGCGAATAATATCCTTTAAAAGTTTCTCGCATTGAGCAATTTGCCAACTATATGTTCGCTGGTAAATAGGAATAACAAATTGCTTTGGTCCTTTTAGTACACTTAATAGATTTGCTGAGGATGCTTTCATAAATATTCTTTTCCTAATTTCATTTTACTTTGTCTTTTGATTGTACCAACCATCCTGATTCAATCAGCATTTGGTCAATCTTATCTCTTGCTATTTGTTCTGGATTCTGATTCATGTTTTATTGATATTGCAAGCACAATATAAATAAAAACATCTCAAATTTAGATATGTTTTTATTTAAATCTAATCCCAAAAACAACCACTGCTAAAATACTTGCAAGACCTACAGATACAGGATTGATTAAATAATTACTATTAATTTCTTTAGGTTTCTCTGTTACTAGCAGTGACTCGGCAATTTTTAGTCTCTTTTTATACTTTTCAACTTCTACTAGCGCCTCTTTTAGGGCAAAGTTAGAGTCATCACGGTCTATTACAGCTTGGTTAGATCTTTTTTGCATACTGGCCGCATACTCATCTGTAGTATCGCGCTGCGCTGTTAGCTTTTGTATTTCTTTGTTTTTTAATTGTAATGCTCTTTCTAGTTTTACTTCTTTAGGTGTAGGGTCTCCAATTGTCCCATAATCATTTTTATGATGTTCTATAAGTGTTAGTGCCCACTCAGATATGCTAATATTAAATTTACCAGCAAGTTTTACATATTCAGCTTTTTGAGCTGCAGACACTCTTGTACTTAGTGTTACGTTTCTATAATGCATGTTGTTTTCCATAAGTTTTGTTGTTTATAAATTATTAATCTACAGCGCGTTTACTTTCTATTTACACGCGTTTACTTTTGCTACTTTATTTTTACTCACTATTGGTGATTGTTTCAAAAAACAAAAATTATTTCCTTCAATAATTTTCATTGCCACCAAACAATTAGCGTATTGATACAATGCAAGTTATTTAATTATTTTTTAAAAAGCAGTAGTATTACTTTTTATTTTAATTGATTTTGCGTTTCTTTGTTTTATGGAAAATAAATTTGTTTTGGACCCTTATTTTGGTGAGACAACGGACCCCGATAGTTTAATCAATTATATATATGCACCTTTATTTTTAAAAACAAAAATTGATGTATTGTATTTTGATATTTTAAATTGGGAGAAGTATGATTTACTAGATATTGACCTTGGATTATGTAGAAAGCATACAGGGTATAAAAAAACTGCTATCAGCTTTGTGCAATACGTTTGGATAAAGATGGTTGAAGCATTAACTAAATATGGCTTCTCCTACGATGATATACGAGCAATTAGAACAAAGTTGAATCAAAAATTGAGTTATTCCTTTAGCTCCAACCAAAAGATTGCACAAAATAAGGCGCTACAAACCTCAGATAACCACCAGGAATTTTATGTTACTGAATTTGAAAGGTATGTTTTCTCAACCATTGCGAACAAAAACAATTATAAATTCTTTTTTTACAAAGATGCACCTGAAGATTATTTCGTTTTTGATGATAGTCTTTTGGATATGTTTATTGAATTCAATGAAGAACATGAACTAAGAGAAAAATTCAATAAAGATCATTTTAGCTTTTCTTTTTTTAAAATATTCGAACCCTTTTTATCTAATGATATAGATGCTTTTCAGACAAAATCTATTTCAATTTTATCTAATCAAGAGAGTAAGACCCTCCGTATGATAAGAAGGAATTACAACAACCTAGAATCTATAACAATAAGGTTTAAAGAAGCTAAGCCAACACATTTAGAAATTAAAACGACTAAGAAAGTTGTTGCAGAAAGTAGAATTATAGAACACATACAAAAAGGAGACTACTCAACCATTGTTATTAAAACTGTGGATGGGAGTATAGTCAATTTTGAAAACACCAAGAAATACAAATTATGATACTGAATACCTCAGATCTATTGATACCTAACAATCCTATTGTAAAAAGCAAAGGAATTGTACATGCATCAACATCATGTTATCAAACTATGAATGTAAAATCATTTTAAATAAAAACAGAAAAGAAAAACTAACAGAACAACAAGTACAACAAATCAAAGCTTTCTTTGAGCTCATTGCCAATGCTCAATTAGAAGCTTTTCAAAACCCTGAACAATGAAAAGAGCAGTAATCATGTCTAGAGTAAGTAGTGAAGAGCAGGCTAAAGGATTTAGCTTAGGAGTACAATTCGAGCAATTAACAAATTATTGCCAAAGAAAGGATATTGAAATTGTTGCGCATTATAAAGAAGACCATTCAGCAAAAAACTTTAACCGTCCAGAGTATCAAAACTTTTTACGTTTTGCAAAAAAGAACAAAAACACCATAGATTATTTGCTAGTTACCACCTGGGACCGTTTTTCTAGAAATGTTACAGATTCTTTTTTAATGATACGCCAACTAAAAGAAATGGGTATTGAGGTGCAAGCCATTGAGCAGCCCATAGACTTTAGCATTCCAGAGAGTAAAGCAATGTTGGCTATAAACTTGGTCTTTCCAGAGATAGATAATGACCGTAGGTCAATTAAAATTCGGGGAGGTATCAGAGGGTCTTTAAAGGCGGGAAGGTATTGTAGAAGGGCTCCTATGGGCTATGCAAACAAAAGGGATCCAGACAATAGACCTATTATAAAGCCCAGCCCAAATGCTAAATTTATTCAATATGCTTTTAAAGCAATAGTGCAAGGTAAATCTCAAGTAACCATAAGGCTAGAGCTTCTTAGTAAAGGATTTAAAGTCAGTAGAAATAATTTATCTAAATTACTCACAAACCCAGTCTATATGGGTAAAATCATAGTACCCAAAGAAGGGGAGGAGCAGGAACGTTTAATTGAAGGGATACACCAAGGAATTATTTCTGAGAAACTTTTTTATCAGGTCCAAGAAAAATTAACTGAAAGACAACAAAACAGAAATAAACCTAGGTATAATACCCTAAGAGAAGAGCTCCCTCTTAGAGGTAAATTACACTGTACAAAATGTCAATCAAAAATGACAGGGAGTCCCTCTAGAAGTAGTAACGGAAATAAATATTATTACTACCACTGCAGCCATTGTAAAAAAGAGCGATTCTCAGCCATTAAAGTCAATACTAATTTCGAATCTATTTTAGATGATTTTCAGTTTACCAAACAATCAAAAGTGCTTTACAAAGAAATATTAAAGTCTTTGACTGGCGTTAACCAAAAAGACAGAGTAAGAAAAAGAAAGAAATTAAAAAAAGAATTAGAGTCTTTAAACTCCAGAATTGAAAACCTACAAGATTTATTAGTTGATGGCACCATATCGCCAAAGACTTATGGGCAAACTCTTAACAGATATTCCAAACAAACAGACCAAATCACTTCAAGTCTAAACGGCCTAAACACCACAGATTCTGAATATAAGGGTCTTATTGAAAATGCATTCAATCATTTAGAGAATTTCCGTCAATCCTACATAAACAGTAGCATTGAGGATAAAACAAAACTAATTAGTTCGATATTCCCAGAAAAAATAGAATTTGACGGAATAAAATGTCGAACTCCTAGAATCAACGATGTGCTGAGGTATATCTTGCAGATAGACAAGGAGTTACCAGAAAATAAAAAGGGACAAATCTCAAAAAATTTGAGTTTGTCCCCTTTAGTGGAGTCGGAGGGATTCGAACCCTCGTCCAAACGTGTACTATTACAGCCTTCTA
>CAJWJW010000087.1 GCA_913041775.1 uncultured Flavobacteriales bacterium | reverse complement strand
ATGAACTAATCCTTTACCCCGTTCGCTTATCTATGGAGCAGTGTTCCTCCGAAGAGACAGCAAATTATAAAAGATTCATTTTAAATTATGGAAGGGGAATTGATATAACTGGTGGTTTTGGAATTGATACTTCTATTTTAGCTATGTATAGGGAGTCCGTTATTTATTGCGAGCGAAATAGTGACTTAGCTGCAATCGTAGAAAACAACGTCAATGCTTTTAAACAGGTAAACGTGGAAGTTTATGTTGGAGATGGAATTGAATGTCTATCATCTCAAAAACAGCTGGATTGGATATTTATAGATCCAGCCCGTAGAAATGAAGGTAAACGTGTCTTTAGACTTCAAGACTGTGAACCAAATGTAATTGAACTTAAAGATTTATTTTTTGAAAAAGCCAATCAGGTTTTAATTAAAACAGCTCCATTACTTGATATACAAAAAACTATTCGTGATTTGGGATTTGTAAAAGAAGTTCATGTACTTTCTGTAAACAACGATTGTAAGGAGGTTTTATATTTGCTCGAAAAGGGCTTAGAAAAGAGTGCCCAAATTAAATGTGTAAACATTAAAAAAACTCTTACAGATGAGTTATCATTTAATTTTGAAGATGAACGAAGTATTATTAGTTCATACTCTGAACCACTAACCTATTTATACGAACCTAACTCAAGTGTTTTGAAAGCTGGAGCATTTAAATCTGTAGGACACAAGCACAAAATTTTAAAATTACATCAGCATTCTCATTTATATACATCTAGCAAATTAGTACATGACTTCCCTGGTCGTACTTTTAAAATTACAGGAGTTGTAAATGCAGATAGAAAATCATTGGCTAAATTATGTAGAGGTAAAGCCAATTTGGCTTGCAGGAATTTTCCTCAAAAAATTGAGCTCTTAAAGAAGAATTTAAAGCTGAAAGATGGCGGCGAGGATTATATTTTTGCTACTACCTTAATGGCTGAAAAACCAATGCTTATTCTTTGTAAGAAGGCCTGAGAATAGCTGTTAATAATAAACATCTAGTTATTAGCTATTCAAATTGCTTGTTCGCCTATAATATTGCTATTAACACATTTTAATTGATGGTACTACAGTCTATGTAGTATTTAAAAAGGATCTACATCCACTCTAATTTTTGAACCTCTAAAATTTGCTTGCGATAAAATAGCATTTACAAAGCGATTTAATTTATCCTTAGAATCGGGATACGATAAATCACGTTCAATCTTTAAGAGTATTTGTTTCTGATAATACCCTTTCAATCTTTCAAATGCAGGGTATTCTGGCCCAAGCACTCTGTGTTCAAATACAGTACGCATAGATTTAGCCAATAATGAAGAAGCTTGCTCTACAACGCTTCTATTTCTATTTCTTACTGTAATATGTATAAGTCTATGGTAAGGAGGGTATCTAAAAGCTTGTCTTTCTTGTAATTGACCTTTTAGTAAATCCTTATAATTATGGTCTTCTACTAATTTAAGAACCTCATGCTCAGGCTGAAAAGTTTGTATAATTACCTGACTATCAGATTGCTTACGCCCTGCTCTACCAGACACCTGACAGAGCATTTGAAAAGCTCGTTCGTAAGCTCTAAAGTCTGGGAAATTCAACATCTGATCTGCACTTAAAACTCCCACTAAACCAACATGATTGAAATCTAATCCTTTAGAAATCATTTGTGTACCTACAAGTATGTCGATTTCCTGCTCTTCAAAAGCATTTAATATTTCTTCGTAGGAATTTTTCTTTCGAGTAGTATCTAAGTCCATTCGTTTAATTATACGATCTGGAAATAACTTCATTAATTCATCTTCAATTTTTTCAGTACCAAAACCTTTTAGTTTTATATCCTGTTTATTGCAAGCTTTACAAGCAGTGGTATTTTTTTCTGAATAACCACAATAATGACATCTGATACTCCTAGAGCTTTTATGATAAGTAAGGCTTACATCGCAGTGTTTACATTGAGGTACATGTCCGCAAGATTGGCATTCTTGCTGAGGAGCAAATCCTCTGCGATTTTGAAAGAGTAAAACTTGCTCACCTTTGTCTAACGTAGCTTGAATTGACATTAATAAGGCCTCAGAAAAATGCCCATTCATTCTCTTTCGCTTATAAGCATGTGCAATATCTACTCTGTGTACTTTTGGGAAGCTGAAACCTCCGTAACGTTTTTTTAGAGAATGAATCCCATACTTACCCTTATGTACATTGTAGGCTGATTCTAATGAGGGTGTTGCAGAGCCCAAAACCACCTGTGCATTATAGTGATGTCCCATATAAACTGCAACATCTCGAGCATGGTATCTAGGAGAAGGATCTTGTTGTTTAAAAGAACTCTCGTGCTCCTCGTCTACTATAATGAGACCTAAATTTTCAAAGGGTAAAAAAACGGCTGAACGCGCACCTATAATTATAGGGAAACGTAAATTATTCTTAACATCTCTCCAAAGTTCAGCTCTTTCATTCATTCCAAATCGAGAATGATAAACACCTACAAGGTCTCCAAAGGCATGTTCAAGTCTAGAAACTAATTGGGTGGTTAAAGCAATTTCGGGTGCTAAAAACAATACTTGTTTTCCTTCGTCTACGGCCTCTTTAATCAGGTGAATGTATACTTCCGTTTTACCGCTAGAAGTAACTCCATGTAAGAGGTTTACCCGCTTAGTTGTGCTTTTTAATTCGTGTACAACTTTTTCTTGCTCATCGTTAAGTTTAGCTAAAGGAGCACCCTCCATTTCTGTTTGCTCCAATCTATTAACCTCTAAATCATAAAGCACTAGAATACCCTTAATTACGAGGCCTTTTACATTGGCAGATTTAAATCCATATTTCTTACAGAAGGAATGAAAGGATACTTCGTTCGTTTGCTCAGACAAAAATTGTTCTAGAAATTCTTCCTGGCGAGGAGAGCTTCTATGTTCAGCTAAAATTGTCTTTGCCTTCTCTGTATTCATTCCTTCAGCAAGACGTAGCATACGTCTTGTTTTAGGCCTAAAACGTTCAAGTATTTCTTCTTCGAGTTCTATAACTTTTAATTCTTGCATCTTTTTTATAAAGGGCAGAATAGTTTTACGTTGTAGAATTTGAGCAATTTCTTGAATCTTCAATCGTTTTTGCAGTAAAAGTGCATCTACAATTAAATATTCTGCATCAGATAGTTTTGTCGTATCCTCATCCCAGTTGGGATGAAGAACAATAGAGGTTTCATTGGCAAGTTTAAATGAAGAAGGTAAGGCAGCATTCATTACCTCTCCTAAAGAACACATATAGTAGTCTGCTATCCATTGCCATAACTCAAGATGTTTACTAGAAGCTATAGGACGCTCATCTAGAACGTCTATAATAAACTTAACCTCGTAATCGGGTTTTGTTTTATGAATAGCATCAACCAATCCTGCATAAACTTTTGAACTACCAAAAGGTACTGCTACCCTACAGCCTATTTCGATATTCGAAATATGCTCGTCGCCAACCTGATAGGTAAATTTTTGCTTTAATGGTAAAGGAAGGATTATATCTATGTATGTATGTAGCTTCCCCAAAAATCAATCTTCTTGTTGCTTCACTTTCTTCGTTCCTCTGTACATTTCGTATTTCACAAATCTACATTCTAACTTTGCTTGAAAGATTTCAATTTTTCTGGAAGCCCTTAATCCAACATGCTTTAATCCTTCCATATGAGAAGTTAAGAACCATGCTTCAGCACCAGAGTAATTTTTCTTTAAGGTATCTCCAATACTTTGGTAAAGTGTAGGGATATCTCCTTGAAGACGAACTCCATAAGGAGGATTAAACACTAAATGTGTTGGTCCTTCTGGCTTTAAAGTATCAAAGAAGTTTACACACTCTAACTCAATATACTCTTCTAGTCCTGCACTGGCAATGTTTATTTTAGCTGATGCTACTACAGCAGGATCAATATCGTAACCGATAATTTTGCCGTAACAATCTGAAGATTTTTTTAATTGACTTTCTTTTATTAATTCCCAAAGCTCAGCATCAAAATTAGGCCAATCTTCAAAAGCAAAATGAGGTCTATGAATATTTGCTGGAATGTTGGCTGCTATCATAGCGGCTTCAATTAGGAAAGTCCCCGATCCACACATACCATCAATAAAGTTTGATTTTTTATCCCAACCACTTAAAAGAATTAATCCTGCGGCAAGGGCTTCAGAAATTGGTGCTTCGTTGGTTTCTAAACGGTAGCCTCTTTTGTGAAGAGATTTACCAGAACTGTCTAAAGAAACAGTACAAGCATCTTCGCTAATATGAATATTAATTCTCAAATTAGGATTGTCTAGATCTACATCTGGACGCATTCCGCACTTATCTCTAAATTGATCTACAATAGCATCTTTTGTTTTAAGAGCTATGTACAAAGAGTGATTAAAATACGTAGAATTTACAAAAGCATCAACTGCAAAAGTATCGTCTATAGACATGTATTTCTCCCAGTCTATAGACTGTAAAGCGTTATAAAACTCATCTTCATTAGTTACCTTGAAGGTTTTTATAGGTTTTATAATCCTTACAGCAGTACGTAAAGACAAGTTAGCCTTATACATAAAGCCAATATCACCTTTAAACTTAACCGCTCTACGAAGTGTCTTTATATCTTGTGCTCCCAGCTGTAGTAATTCTTTAGCTAGTACATCTTCCAAACCATGATACGTTTTGGCTATCATTTCGAAATTCCCACTCTTCTCTACTTTCATCTTTGGTATACCTTTAAACCATTTAAATCTTAGCAAATATAAGTGTATTTTGTATTAAAATAGTAAATGAAATCGAAAATTGTACTTGTGTTTGAGGAATAATTACGCACTCATATTTTGGCCAACTTCTACTATAAATGAATCTGATTTTATTCCTTTTTAAAATAACCTTTATTTTCTATTGTTAGAATATATAGTAAGCAACAAATCAAAAATTACTGTTTTAGTCTGCTAAACATAGTAACAAATTTGAAAAGTAATAGATAATAAGGAGCTATATTATTTAAACATACCTATTTTTGCATCAATTATTCACTCAAGCTAAACTGACTCATTAAGATGAAAAAACACAACTTTAGTGCAGGTCCTTGCATTTTACCTCAAGAAGTTCTTCTACAAGCTTCACAAGCCGTTTTAAATTTCAACAACTCCAACCTTTCCTTAATCGAAGTTTCGCACAGAAGCAAAGGTTTCGTTGCGGTTATGGACAATGCAGTAGCTTTAGTAAAAGAGTTATTAGAACTACCTAAAGGGTATTCTGTACTTTTCCTACAAGGTGGAGCAAGTACACAGTTTTTAATGACTGTTATGAATTTACTAAAAGTGGATGGTAAAGCTGCATATATTAATACGGGTACTTGGGCTGATAAAGCCATTAAAGAAGCTAAAAAACTTGGTAACATTGATGTTTTAGCCTCTTCAAAAGACAAAAACTATTCTTATATACCAAAAGAGTTTACTGTAGATAGCGATTTAAACTATTTACATTTTACTTCTAACAATACTATTTTTGGAACACAGTTTCAAGAATTCCCTAAAGTCTCTGGAGATACTTTATTAGTCTGCGATATGTCATCGGATATATTCTCTCGTAAATTCGATGCTTCAAAATTTGATTTAATCTATGCTGGAGCACAGAAAAATATGGGTCCTGCAGGAGCTACCCTAGTTATTGTTAAAGATGGAATTCTAAATAAAACTGGGCGCTCTATTCCTACTATGTTAGATTATTCTACACATATTAGTAAAGAGTCTATGTTTAACACTCCTCCGGTTTTCCCTATTTATGTCTCTATGTTAACCCTAGAATGGTTAAAGAAAAACGGTGGTATAGAATGGATTGAAGGCGTAAATACTGCAAAAGCAGCTTTACTTTACAATGAAATTGATTCTAACCCTAACTTTAGTGGTGTTGCAGCAACAGAGGATCGATCTAAAATGAATGTTACTTTTACTTTAACAGATGAGAGTAAACAAGAAGCATTTG
>CAJWJW010000086.1 GCA_913041775.1 uncultured Flavobacteriales bacterium | reverse complement strand
TCGCGCCTCGTTTGGGACGAGGAGGTCGCAGGTTCGAATCCTGCCACCCCGACACTAAAAAGTCAGTTCATTTAAACTGGCTTTTTTTTGGTTAAAACAAAAAGACTTTCGATTTCTAGAAAGTCTTTTTAAGTTGTAATCAATTATTTCACAAACTGCTTAGACAGCTTTTTATTTCTTGGTCCATCTGAATAGTCATAAAAACCTTCTCCAGATTTAACTCCTAGCTTACCTGCAGTAACCATATTTACCAATAAGGGACAAGGAGCATACTTAGGGTTTCCAAAACCACTATGCAACACTTCCATAATAGAAAGGCATACATCTAAACCAATAAAGTCCGCTAAATGAAGAGGACCCATTGGATGTGCCATTCCTAACATCATAACAGTATCTATTTCTTCTACGCCAGCAACGCCTTCGTAGAGAGTATAGATAGCTTCATTTATCATCGGCATTAAAATACGATTCGCTACAAATCCTGGGTAATCGTTGACCTCTACAGGAGATTTTTTAAGATCTCGAGACAATTGCATTATCTGAGCTGTAACAACATCCGAAGTAGCATAACCTCGTATAATCTCAACGAGCTTCATTACAGGAACAGGATTCATAAAATGCATACCTATAACCTTATCTGGTCTTTTGGTTGCGGCGCCAATTTTAGTAATCGAAATAGAAGATGTATTAGAAGCTAAGACAACATGGTCAGCACAAATTTCATCTAACTGAGTAAATATTTTCAGCTTTATGTCCATGTTTTCGGTAGCAGCTTCTACCACTAAATCTACACCAGAAACACCAGCTTTGATCTCTGTAAAAGTACTTATATTAGAAAGCGTGGTGTTTTTATCAGCCTCAGAAATCTTTTCTTTCTTGACCATTCTATCAAGATTTTTCTCAATAGTACTTACACCACGATCTAAGGATTCCTGAGAGATATCTATTAAGGATACTTCAAACCCAGATTGGGCAAATGTATGTGCGATACCATTCCCCATAGTACCTGCACCAATAACTGCAACTTTTTTCATCTTTGTTGTTTATTTTCCTCTTCCTTGGAAGACAATTTTAAAGGTATAAATCAAAACTTTTAAGTCGTTAAATATCGACATATTTTCAATGTAAATTACATCGTATCTCAAACGATCAACCATCTCATCTACAGTACTCGCATAGCCAAACTTTACCATTCCCCATGAAGTGATTCCTGGTTTTACTCTATGTATATGTTTATAATGTGGTGCTTTTAGTACAATTTTATCGGCATAAAACTCTCGTTCTGGACGAGGTCCTACTATAGCCATGTCACCAATTAAAACATTCCAAAACTGCGGTAATTCGTCTATTCTATACTGACGCATAATCAATCCCCATTTAGTAATACGAGCATCATTATCCTTAGACAATTGAGGTCCTGAATTTTCTGCATCTACATACATAGAGCGAAACTTAATAATTTTAAATAAGCTCCCATAAATACCAATACGTTCTTGGTAATAGAAAATTGGACCAGCAGAGCTTAATTTCACTAATATAATGGTGAGGAAGTACAAAGGAGAGAGGAATAATATAGCTAAAACTGAAACGACAAGATCCATTATTCGTTTGAATACAAACTGCCATACAGGCATTAAATCGTGCTTAATTTCTATTAATGGAACATCGAACATCGATTTCATTTTCACTTTACCAGCTAGAATATCGTAATTATTAGGTTTTACCTTAATCAATACATTTACACCCTCTAAGTCATTAATTATTTCCTCTAATATATGGTGCTGTTCAGAGCGTTCAATAGCTATTAAGACCTCTTCAATGCCTTGTGATACGATAATATTTTTCAAATCCTTATATGAACCAAAATAAGGCAAATGCTCTTTTAATTGATACCCTTTATCGTCTGTACCATTTACAAAACCTACAATAAGATTTCCGCCAGACTTATTGCTTTCGGTAAGGCTCTTATACATATGAACAGCACTCTCTGCACCCCCAACAATTAGGGTTTTAAATCCAATTATTCTGTTATGGACTTTATAAACTGTAGCAGATGTAAATAGGAAACGGAAAAAGTAGGTAATAGAGAAATGTATACAGAATAAAGTCGCAATGGAGGAATAATAGTTTTTATAACTCGGTATTAAATCGTCTAGTAAGGCAACAAAAAATATGATAAGGACACCAAAAAAACATTGAATTAAAGTTTCTCCTAACTCAATAAGTCTAGATTTTCTATACACATTACGGTAATAACCAAATATTGTATACAACACTAACCAAAAAACACAGACAGACACAATTCCAGTCCAAAATTTAGCATTGTATAAAACTGGACTTTCTACACCAAACAACTGAGGCTCTACAATTTGCTTACGATAAACAAAAAACAAAAACCAAGCGAATGAAGCTGTAAAGGAATCGAGTAATAGGTACTTAAACTGTTGTAATCTTTTATTCATTACTCTTCGTGTAACCATTTAATATTGTCAAAGTAGAAAGTAGCCGACTCAGAATTAGCACCCTTTTGCATTCCTATAAAAACACCATATTCGTCATTCGAACTACCTAAATTTATCTGATTAGTCATATGCACATAAATTTTATTCCACACATAACTTGAGTCTATATGAAGGGCCTCTAAGCGACTAATCAATCCGGTCTCAGTAGACTTCATAGCAATTCCGATTTTAAAGGAATGATCACATTTATAATCTAATTCAACCATAGTATGATTGTAAATTGAATTGATACCAATAAACTCAGAGCTAATCAATTCGAAAAAATCATTTACAGTATCTAACTCTACTAAGCCGCTACTATTACCTTCAAAAACCAAACTATCGTGATGGGTTTTCTGTAAAGTGGTATCGCTATCTTCAGAGGCTTCAATAATTACCCCAGCGTCTTCGAAATCCTCCACAAACAAAAAGCTAGTTCTATCGGAATAGCTCGTAGTGGCCGAAATTTTTACGGTACTGTCTCTATAGAGAATAAGGGTACTGTTACTTAAAGGTACAGATGAATCCTCAAGGTATAAATCGCAAACATTATAAAAAGGATACCTTATTCTAGTAGCAGAAATACCATTCGCTTTTATACCTGCAAAAATAGAAAACTCATGCACGCCATCTGCCAAAATTGGAACGGTACAAGGAAGCTCAAAAGCACCTAAAAACACACCATCCATAGTAACCCAAGCATCAGTGATGTTTTGAGAATCAGAACCTTCAAAACTAACCGTTTCTAGGTCAATTCTGTTGATGAGTAAATAAGAAGGAATCTCTGCTTTAAACTGATCTTTAGAACAAGAGCTAAAAAACAATAAGGCTATGGAGGCTATTAGTAAACTACTACGCATTTAGATAGATTTTTTCTTTAGCTGAAAATAAAACATTTTGTTTTAATCAAAATATCCTAAGAGACGAATTAACGAAATATATACACAATTATTGTGCTAAAATAGTACGTAAAAATACAAATTACTTTGCGTATCAAAACACAAAGCTACGAGTAGTTTTCCTACCCTAAAGAACTACAAAACAGATAAGAATACAAGCAATAAAAAATTATCAAAAAGAAAATTTCATATAAATCTTAAAATGAACAAAAAACTATTCGGTATGTGTGAGTTCTCTGGTTATTTTTTTGGTGAGATTAACACATTTTAATAGCTTCGCAGTCTATGCAATTAGTTGACAAAGCAAAACATCAAGGAAGTAGAAAAAGACTCGTTTTAGAGATTCAAGAAATGGGTATTGAATCTCAACAGGTCTTAGATGCACTTTTAAAGGTGCCTAGACATTTTTTCTTAGACTCTTCATTTGAAGATCATGCTTACCAAAATAAAGCATTCCCGATAGGAACAGACCAGACGATTTCTCACCCATATACGGTTGCATTTCAAACGGAAGTATTAGCTATAAAGAAGGGAGATAAAGTTTTGGAAATAGGTACAGGATCAGGTTATCAAACTGCTGTATTATTTCACTTAGGAGCTACTATATATTCAATAGAGCGGCAGCACTATTTATTCGACAAGACAAAGCAACTTCTTTCGGCAATGAAAATAAAAGCCTTTTTACATTATGGTGATGGATACGAAGGAATTGAAGAAAAAGCACCATTTGATAAAATAATAGTTACCGCAGGTGCCCCCAGTTTACCAGAAAAACTATTTATGCAATTGGCTATTGGAGGAATGATGATAATACCTATTGGAACAGGCACACAAGTAATGACCCTAATTATAAAAACTTCAAATTCGAACTATAGAAAAGTGGAGTTTGATAATTTTAATGAAGCCACCTTTAGGTTTGTACCCATGTTAAAAAACAAACAATAATTATTTTAAAGTCACTTTTAAATAAACTGGTTGATGATCGGAATATGCGAAATTCATGTTTACAACTGCGACAGAATCAACATTTACATTTGGAGAAACTAAAAAATGGTCTATTACAGATGTATGACTGAACTCTTTAGAATAAGGCTTATCTAGCTTTCTATTTGTTGGTGTAGCAACATCAGCCACCCACTTCCAACCTTCGGGAATATCAGTATTTGAAAATCGAGCATTTAAAAAATCAACTGGCATTTCTTTTGGTTCATAATTTGGAGGGCTCTGATTCCAATCTCCCCCAATTACTACAGCATTTCCTTGTTCAAATTCAGCCTGTGCAAAAGCTAATAATTGGTACATTTCTTTATTCTTCTTCTCACCTGATTTATCGTAAGCAGAATTGTGAATATTTACGACAACCAAGTCTTTATCTTTCAATTTAACTCTCTGTGTTAAAAAACAGCGTTTAAGAAAAAATAAACGTTTAGGCCATACACTCTCGGTACGCAAGTCGTATCGAAATGCATCTGAGACTTCAAACTTAGACATCGAGAATAGACCGCCATAAGTAGGCCCCATAGGGTTGGATATAGGGATTGGTACGAACGTAGATGCGTAATTTAATCCAAAATGAGATTGATACCCTTCTCCTAGATGACTTACTTCTGCTAAGAAGTCTTGTTTTTGTGAACGCCAACTAAAACTATCTACTTCTTGAAAAAGGAAAAAATCAATCGATGAATTATCATTGATAAAACTTAGTGCACCTTTCATGTTTTTCTGCACTGTTTTTTTTGTTTGAAAGACATCATTCCCTCCATCATAGAAAAAATCTGACTCTTCTCCTAAACCAAAAAAACCAACATTCCAAGTAATAAACTCGAAGGTAGAATCTAAAAAAACAACAGGTGGGCTTACCAAGTCGTGAAGACTTATTTTATCTTCAAAATTATGTTCAGTTATTGTACCAAATGCGATAACACCCATTACATAAAAGCCAAAACAGGCTCCTAAAAACAAACAAATTTTAAAAACTTTAAAGATGCTTTTCATAATTATTTTGTTTTTTTCCAAGTTTTAAATTGGTCTTGTTGTTTGGGTCTATCCATAGGAACTACACGTAAGGGTTCGCATTCTTTCAATGTGCTCATACAATCGTTTGGTAATTGCTGGTAGAGTGCGGTTCCTTTCGTTTTCCACTCAATCATTTTATCGCTAACCTCTTTTACAATTTTTGCAGGATTTCCTACAACGACTTTTCGATCGGGTATCATTGTATTTGCAGGAACAAAGCAAAGAGCACCAATAATACAATTCGCACCAATTTTACAATCATCCATTACAACTGCATTCATTCCAATAAGAGTATTTTCACCAATAGTACCACCGTGAATAACGGCTCCATGACCAATATGGGCGCCTTTTTTTAATAGTACGGTAGTTCCAGGAAACATGTGAACTGTACAATTCTCTTGTACATTACAACCATCCTCAATAATAATTTCACCCCAATCGCCACGTAAAACAGCTCCAGGAGCAATATATACATCCTTTCCAATAATTACATTTCCAATAACATTTGCCTGTGGATGTACAAAAGAACTTTCGTGTATTACTGGCTTGTATCCGTTAAATTCAAATATCATTTTGGTCTGGATTGATGGTTTTTTCTTAT
>CAJWJW010000085.1 GCA_913041775.1 uncultured Flavobacteriales bacterium | reverse complement strand
AAGTGAATTTCATCTACACAAATTTTGAGCAAATATAATTGAATTGTCTTGTTTGTACATCTATTCCCGATATTTATAGAGCAGTTTATCTATTAATAGTATTTTTGCAACTGTATATTATTTAATTCCACTAGAATTTCCTATTGAGCCAAACAAAAAAGAATAAAGCACGCGATATAGCCCTTGTACAAAAGGCTATTCATGGAGATCAGAAAGCTTATTCTGAGCTTATGACTTTGTATTGGGCTTCCGTAGAGAAAACGTTTTCACTAAAATTACAGAGCAAGGAAGATGTTGAAGATTTGTCTATTGCTACTTTTAGCAAGGCTTTTGATAAATTGAAATCCTATAATGATTCCTTTGCTTTTAGTACCTGGATAAATACCATTGCTACCAATACATTGATTGACTTCTATAGAAAAAACAGTCAGAAAACGATTTCTATAGACGACAAAAAAGACGATGAAAGTAGCACTATGGATATCATTGATAATGGTCTGGATCCAGAGAGGAATTTAATTCAGAAGCAAAAAAATAAACATATTGCTAGCTTAGTACATCAGCTAAAACCTCATTATAGGGAGCTTATTATTTTAAGATACCTCGACGAATTGTCTTATGCCGAGATAGCAGAAAAGTTAAACATGCCCTTAGGTTCTGTAAAAGCGAAATTGTTTAGAGCACGCAACCTATTAGTACAAATATTGAAACCACAAGAAAATGAATTCTGATTTAGCACTGATAGTAAAATACTTTCCGGAACTTACTGATATACAGAAAGAACAATTTACACAGCTAAAACCTCTTTACGAAGAGTGGAACGCACAAATAAATGTTATTTCTCGTAAGGATGTATATAGTTTATATGAGCGTCATATTCTTCATTCTCTTTCTATTGCTAAGTTTATAAGCTTTAATAATGGAGCTAAAATTATGGATTTAGGCTGTGGTGGTGGATTCCCAGGTATTCCTTTAGCTATTCTTTTTCCAGAGGTTTCTTTTACTATGGTCGATTCTATAGGAAAGAAAATTAAAGTGGTGAAAGAAATCTCTACTACTATAGGTTTGCAAAATATTGAAGCACACCATATGCGTGCAGAACAATTAGACGATTCGTTTGATTTCATTATTACCCGCGCAGTTGCTTCAATGATAGATTTGGTAAAATGGACTCGTAAGCAATATTTAAATGCCAATAATCACACTATTGACAATGGTATTATAGCACTTAAAGGTGGAGATTTGACTACCGAATTAGCTTCTTGGGGAAATAGAAAAACGCTTGTTAATTTGAGCGACTATTTTGAAGAAGAATTTTTTGAAACTAAAAAGATTATCCACGTTGCTGTGAAGAATAAGAATAAGTAATATTCTTATTCTCTCTGATACATATTCATAATAGTCTATCGTCTACTAACTTACTGCTAACGTGTACTTTTCATCGTAGAAAGTCTTTAAAAACAAAAAGTAGAAAAATACTGATTACTAGCGAAGCAAAAAAAACATAAAACCCTTTATAATGGATTTTATGAATTTTAGCATCTTTTATATATGCTGCAACGATACCAATAATAAATACTAAAGCAAAAATTGCTGCAAATATCCAATGACCTTGAGTTATGTTTTCCATATTACTCGGTTACTAAATGAATGTTTAAAGTGAAATCATCTAAAATCATACGATCTCCTAAATCATCAAAAAATGCACCAGAACCATATTTAATATCGTGCTTAGTACGGTCTACTTTTACAATTGCATCCGCAATAAATAGTCCTTTTTCTGTGTGGAATTGTGCAGGAAAAGTAATTTCTTGACTCATTCCTTTTATGTTCATATTACCAGTTAAGAGGTAAGAGGTACCGTCGAAAATTACTTTGGTAAATGAAAAACTTGCAGTTGGGAATTTTTCAGTTCCGAAAAAGTCATCGTCTTTTAAGTGATTCTCTAATTTTTCGGCATATTCAGGACTTTCTATGTCGGTACATCTAATACTGTTCATGTCCATTACAAAGGTCCCACCTTCAATATGTTCTTTACCCATAGTAAAATGCGCGCTTTTAAGCGATATATTACCTGAATGAGAACCGGTTACTTTTTCTCCTACCCATTCTACAGTACTTTCCGAAAGATTAATGTTTAATAGGTTTTGAGCTCTTGTAGCTGTTAAGTTTACAATTGTTAAGGCAGCTATTAAAATAAGTTTTTTCATGCTAGAGGTATTTTGTTTCTTTACGCCAACAAAAATAACTAAATATTCGTCATTTAAGACCTAAAGTAAATGAAAAAGCAAATTAACCACGTAGCACAATTTCACACTGTTTTTCAAATTGGAAATGAGCTAGAACCGATTTCTAATGTTGGAAAACCTACCTATACGCTTCGTTATAATTTAATGAAGGAAGAAAATGATGAATATCTAGAAGCCTGCGAAAACAATGATCTTGTGGAAATTGCAGATGCTTTAGGAGATCAGCTTTACATATTATGTGGTACTATATTAAAACACGGACTTCAGCATAAAATTGAAGAGGTTTTCGAGGAAATACAAAAATCTAATATGTCAAAATTAGATGCTGAAGGAAATCCAATTTTTAGAGAAGATGGAAAGATTTTAAAAGGAGAGAATTATTTTAAGCCCAATATTAAATCAATATTAGATAAATAATTAGTTTCTGCCTTACGCTAATTTACTAGATTAATTACCTTTCGAAAATGTCAATAAAAACGCTTCTTATAACACCTCCTTTTACCCAGTTAAATACTCCGTACCCAGCAACGGCATATTTAAAAGGGTTTCTAGATTCTAAGGGGATACCTACAAGTCAGTGCGATTTGAGCATCGATTTGTTTCTTAAAGTTTTTACCAAAGATTTTATTTATCGTGTTTTTGAGGAGGCAGAACAAAATCAAAGTTTTGAATTCCCATTGGTTGTTCAGCAAAAGGATGATTATATAAATAAGGTTGATTTTGTAATTTCTTATTTGCAAAATCAAGAGGTAACTTCTGCATATCAGATACTTCATAAAGGATTTTTACCCCATTCACATAGGTGTGAAAAATTGGCTGTCGATGATTTAGACTATGCTTTTGGTAACTTAGGCGTGTTGGATAAGGCGAAGCATATGGCTACCCTTTTTGTGGAGGAATTGGGCGATTTTATAAGAGGCAATGTAGATGAGTTTTTCTCTTTTACTCGTTACGCCGAACAGATCGCTACTTCGGCTAGTAATTTCGATCAAATTGACGCTTATTTAAAATACAATGTTACCTCAATAGAGCAGTTGTTACTACTTTTGTTAATGGGAAAACTAGATGAATATGAACCTGATTTGGTTTGTTTTAGTATTCCTTTTCCCGGTAATTTATTTGCAGCATTACGCTGTGCTCAGTTTATAAAAAAGAGATTCAAAAAAATTAAAATTGCTTTTGGTGGTGGTTACTGTAATACAGAATTGCGTTCTCTTACAGATCCTCGCATATTTAAGTTGGTAGATTTTATTTGTTTAGACGATGGTGAGGCACCTCTTTTAAAAATAACAGAATATTTATCTGGTAAAATTGACAAATTGGAACTTGAAAGAACCTTTGTTTTAGAGGATGAAAAAGTAGTTTATAAGAATAAGATTCCCAATACTATTTTTCATCATAAAAACTTACCTGCACCCACATATAAAGGTTTAAATCTAGAGAAGTATTTGTCTTTTCTAGATGTAATGAATCCTATGCACCGAATGTGGAGCGATGGGCGATGGAATAAATTAACCATTTCTCATGGTTGTTACTGGAAACAATGTTCTTTTTGCGATGTATCGCTCGATTATATAGGGAATTATCAAAATACTACTGCAGATGATTTAGTCTCTAAAATTGAAAAACTAATAGCCGAAACAGGTACTAGAGGATTTCATTTTGTAGATGAGGCTGCGCCACCTAAAATGCTGCGTTTATTGGCAGAGAAATTAATTGAACGTAGAGTTTATATTACTTGGTGGACAAACATTCGTTTTGAAAAAACGTTTACCCCTGAGCTCTGTATTCTTTTAGCAAAATCGGGTTGTATTGCTGTAACAGGTGGATTAGAAGTTGCTTCTGATAGATTGCTTACGAAAATGAAAAAAGGAGTTAATATTGCTCAAGTTGCTCGTGTAACAAAAGCTTTCTCCGACCAAAATATAATGGTTCATGCTTATTTAATGTATGGCTTCCCTACAGAAACAGATCAAGAGACCATAGATTCTTTAGAGGTCGTTAGACAGTTGTTTGAAACCAATTGCATACAGTCTGCATTTTGGCATCAGTTTACAACAACTATCCACAGTCCTATAGGGCAAGATCCAGCGAGTTTTGGAATTGAAATAACTGGTCCTAAATTTGAAGGATTTGCGCAAAACGATTTAACGCATATAGATAAACAAGGAGCAAACCATACCGACTATAGAGAAGGACTAAACTTGGCATTGAATAATTACTTGTATGGTGTTGGTTTTGAAGTGCCTCTAAAGGATTGGTTTGACTTTGATATAAGTGAAACAACTCTCTCTCCTAATCTTGTAGAATCTTTCTTAGAGTAGTTTTATTCATTCTCATTTCCCATAGAATATGTTCTATCCATTGGTCTTCGATTGTCATTTCGGGTTCATATATAGCCTTTAGATCACCATCGAAATATTTGGCTAATTTTTGCCATAATAGCGCTGTTAAACCATTTCGATAACTGCGTACTAAATCGTAGGCAGTATTTCCTGTTTCTTTATGTATGAGTTTAATTAAAATTCTTCCTTCTGATCGAGTAAGCTTTTTAATTTTTGCAGTAAAATTAGCTTGTATCCACTTATCGTGAAGTTTGCCAATTTTTCTTTTTTGTCGGTTGTTTTCTGCGTAATTTAAATCCTCCTCTAGCTCTAATAATTGCTTTTTCGCTGCTAATGCTAACGGATAGACTTTATATACCTTTCTGCGAAGTCTCAGAAATTGGATCTCTTCTGATACGTTTAAGTGTAATGGACTTAAAGTAATTTCATTAAGTAGTTGTACCAAAATAGTTTCCCCATCTACTAAAACAGAGTCTACTACTTGTCCTTTAAACTCAAAAACAAATGAAATTGCAAGAATGAAAATTAGTTTATTCATAAATTAAATTTAAAAAATTATATTTGCTTTAACCTTAGAACAATAAATGTAATGTATCAAAAAGCCATTTTATTCTTTACTCTAATTATGTTGAGTTTTTGCAGCTGCACCAAAGATCCTAAAGATGGAGAGGGTGCCAGTATAATTGATAGTTTATTAACAAATACGAAGATTATTCTTGAGGTTTATGACTTTGAAAACTATCAGGGTGATATTGCTGTGGCTATTTACAATTCTTCTTCTACTTTTAATTCTGAAACCCTTTATTATAGAGATACTGCAATTTCTGTTACTGCTACTGATATGTTAATAGAGATAGATAGTATGGAAGCAGGTACTTATGCTATAAGTATTTTACACGATGCGGATGGTAGTGGAGATATGGAAATGGGCGGTCTCTTTAATCTTATTCCTCAAGAAGGTTTTGGATTTTCTAATAATCCACCTGTTGGTTTCTCTGAGCCAAACTTTAGTGAGTGTAAATTTGTTGTTGAAGAAGGTCAATCTGTATTTGTGCCTATTACTCTTATATATATGTAATTAGGTTGAAAAGTTCTACCAATTTACTCTACCTCATACATTTCAAAGTCGAGATGCTGAGAGCTAGTAATTTCGAATGCTTTGGAGAGTAATTTGCAAATTGTTTTTGCAGATTTCTCTGAATTATTAGCTAATGGTAAAAAGTAAGAAGCTAATTCTTCTGTAGTATCTATCGCAGGAGTAGACTCAAATTTAAAATGAGAATGTGTAAACCTGTGTAAATCTTCTTTTTGACTTACTACATCAAAACAAATTGACAGTACAATTCCAAATTCACCTGATTCTGACTTAGTTTCCTCCGTCATATTTTGGTTTATTATCTGTAGTATTTCTTCTTCTTTATAGAGAATAGAAATTACAAAAGCTTCGTTTTCTTTTCTATA
>CAJWJW010000084.1 GCA_913041775.1 uncultured Flavobacteriales bacterium | reverse complement strand
ATTCTCTGCAATCACTTAGTGTAGATAAAAATTGAATATTACTAATTTTTCGTTAATAACGAATCATTATTTAGTGACCTTTAAACTCATCCATACTCTTATAAACGCCTAATACCGAACCTACAAACCAATCGAATGCTCTGGTAGGAAGAATTCCCTTTACGAAAGTTAAAGAGCTTACCATAAATGGTTTACGAACAAAAAGTTTGTTTTTTTCAACGCCTTTAATAATAGCATCTACAATAGCTTTAGGTTTTAAAAGAGGAAGTAATAATGGCGATTTAACTCCGTCGAACATCCCGGTATCTATATAACCAGGGGTTACCGTAGTAACATGCAAGTCTCCAACCATTGATTCTAACTCTAAACGCAAAGATTCTGACCAACCTAATACAGCCCATTTAGAGCCCGCATAAACTGACATATTAGGATTAGACATCATACCTGCAGCAGAAGCAATATTTACTATATGCCCAGACTTCTGTGCTATCATAGCTGGTAAAAACACACGACTTACCTGCATAACACCTTCAACATTTATAGCAAGGGTTTTTGTTATTGCAGAAGCATGTTGTTGATGAAATGGTATACCGGTAACAATACCTGCATTGTTAATTAGTATATCCACTGCTCCATCCGCTAATATCTGTGCAGCTGCTTCTTGTATATACTCTAAACTAGATACATCAACTTTATATGGGCTAACATCGAATCCACGATCTGTAAATTCTTTTGTAGTCTCATTTAATGTAGCATCATTTATATCCCAGATAATTAATTTTCTAGCACCTTTACTTAAACAAACCTCTCCCATTAGCTTGCCTATTCCCGCAGCTCCTCCAGTAATTAATACTGTTTTTCCACTAATTTTTGTCATCGTCTATAGTATAAATTGTTAGGCCACTTCTTAATTTCGGCTCAATATAGGTGCTTTTAGGAGGCATAATTTCTCCTTGATCTGCAACCGCTTTTAATTGTGTAAATGTAATAGGCTTTAAGGCGAAAGCTACTGCATACTCACCAGAATCTACTGCTGCCGATAAGCCCATCAAACCTTTTTTACCATCCATAAAACCTATACGTTTGTCATTACGAATATCTTGGATTCCTAAAATTGGTTCTAAAATATTTTTAGATAAAATAGCTGGATCTAAATGCTCAACACAATGAGAAGCATTAAAAGTACCTGCTTTAGCTAACAAACTATACCAAACGCCTTCAATATACATAGCAATCTCATCCTTTCTTACAGGCTTTAAAGGGGCATTCATTTTCGATAAATCGTAAACCTTAGAAACCTGAGTGATAAAGGAGTCTACAGATAAATTATTGAGATTACTTACCATGCGATTAAAGTCGTAGATACACATTTGCTCGTCATCAACTAAATAAGACATGAAAAAATTAAAAGACTCTACTCCTGTCCAATTTTGAGTCGATGCCCTAGAGTTCTCACACAGCAAAGCCGAAGAAGCAGACCTATGATGACCATCGGCAATATAGAGATTATCAACATTCTCAAAAAGTTGCTGAATTTCTTCAATATCAGCTTGACTATCAATAAGCCATAAATTATGTAAAACCTTATTAGTACTTGTAAATTCATACTCCGGCCTTTGAGCCATATAAGCAGACATTAATTCATTTATACGTGGTACTTTGGGGTAAGATAATAAAACAGGTTCTGCATTAAAACCAGTTGCAGTAAGATAGTCAGTAAACATTTCCTGCCTCTTAGCAATCGTTTGTTCGTGAATCTTTATTGCACCATCTAAGTAGTCTTGTACACTTGTAGCTGCAATTATACCGGTAAAGGTATTGTCTGGAGTAACTTGCTGATAAATATATAAACTAGGCTTAGACTCTGTTACGAAAATACCATTAGCAACAAAAAACTCATAGCTTTTCTTAACCAACTTATATTTATCTGAGCCACTAGTTAACTGAACATTCGAAGAATATTCAGGATTTATTATATGCAAAAAAGTGTAAGGGTTATTAATTAATTTTTCTCGAAGAGTATTTTCAGAATAGGATAAATACGATCGAGAAGCCACTAAATAAGCTTTATCGCGAGTAGGTCGTACCGCTTTAAATCCTTTAATTTTTGCCATAGAATTAAATTTGAAGTAAAAGTAAGTATTGCTAATTACAGGGCAAAAAAAAAGGCACCATAATGGTGCCTTTTTTTCTAAAATATCTAGTAAACTACATTCTTCTTTCCTTAATACGAGCTTTCTTACCAGTAAGTTCTCTAAGGTAAAAGATACGAGCTCTACGAACCATACCTCTTTTGTTCACTTCAATTTTCTCTAAAATAGGAGAGTTAACTGGGAAAATACGTTCAACACCAACACTGTTAGCACCAATCTTACGAATAGTAAACGTTTCTGTAATTCCAGCACCACGACGTTGTAAAACAACACCTTTAAAGAACTGAGTACGTTCTTTTTCACCTTCTTTAATTTTGTAGTATACTGTAATAGTGTCACCAGCACCAAATTCTGGAAATTCATTCTTTGGTACGAATTCGTCTTGTACAAACTTTACTAAGTCCATTTGTTTTGTTTTTTAAACCCAACGTTCACGTATTTTACGCCAGCGGTTGAATAGTTCTAATTTGAGTTTGCAATAATACGAAATAAAATTCTATATCATAAAATCATTAAGCCCTAATTTCGCGAAATAGCTCAATAATACCTATTTGAACTAATCTTCTAATCCTAACAGATCAGGTCTTAGGTCCTGAGTTCTCTTAATGGCTTGATCGTGACGCCAATCATCTATCTTTTTAGCATGGCCAGAGAGCAAAACCTCCGGCACCTTATGGCCTCTCCATTCGGCTGGTCTAGTATAAACTGGTGGAGCTAATAAATCATCTTGGAAAGAGTCTGTTAAAGCAGAAGTCTCATCGCCCATAGCACCAGGTAACAAACGAATTATTGCATCGCACACCATGGCAGCGGGAAGCTCTCCTCCAGACAGTACAAAATCACCAATTGAAATTTCTTTCGTAATATACTCATCACGTATTCTGTGATCTATACCTTTATAATGCCCGCAAAGAATCATTATGTTTTCGCAGGTAGAAAGCGTATTTGCAATAGACTGATTAAATCGAGTTCCATCTGGACTCATATAAATAATTTCGCCGTAAGTTCTTTGAGACTTTAAATGATCAATAACTTTAGATATGGGTTGAACAGTCATCACCATACCAGCTCCTCCTCCAAATTGTGTGTCGTCAACTCGACGATGCTTATCTTCGGAATAATCTCTTAGTTGATGAAAGACTACATCGACAATTTTATTATCGATAGCTCTCTTTAAAATAGAAGCCGAAAACGGACTTTCTAGTAGCTCGGGCAACAGGGTTATAATATCAATTCTCATAAGGCAAAAATACATTTTATTTACAGACCCATTCAAATATCCTCAAATAGATATACAGAAAATAATGAGTCAAAATCAAACAAAAACACCGCATGACACGATGTCACTAACAAACACTAATAACTTTGTATTCAGAAACTTAAATAACTCTAATTAAAGTATTTATTTAAAGTGTATCAACAAACAAATTAATCTATATAATTGAACCGAAAATCACAAAGCAAAGTAATAATTGATAATTTTCAACTAAATACACACTTAAATAAAATGGACTACCGAACTATAATACACCAATTTATGAGATAAATAAACACTAAAATCCCACTAAAATATTAAGTGAAAATTGAGTTTTAATTTCAACAAAAAAGCTTAATTTAGTATGCACGCTTAACAAATAACTTCTACATGATTATGGCAAAAACAAACACTACACTTTGCGATATTTTAAACATAAAATATCCAATAATTATGGCTCCAATGTTTTTGGTTTCCAACTCAGACATGCTAGTTGAAGCCTTGAAATCTGGAATTACAGGATGTGTACCAGCTTTAAATTATCGAACAGACGACAAATTTAGGGAAGCGATATCAAAAGTAAGAGAACAAGCTGAGGGACCAATGGGTGTAAATCTGATTGTAAACAAATCTAACATTAAGTTTAAAGCGCAAATTAAAACCTGTGTTGATTTAAAAGTAGATTATATTATTACTTCTCTTGGTAGTCCTGAACAAACGATTAAAATTTGCAAACCACACGGTATAAAAGTTTTTTGCGATGTAGTAGATGTTAAATACGCTAAGAAAGTTGAAGAATTAGGCTGTGATGCCATAATCGCAGTTAATAAAGAAGCTGGTGGGCATTGTGGACCAACTTCGGCAAATATATTGATCCCCGAATTAGTAGCAGCCTGCAACATACCCGTTATTTCTGCTGGTGGTGTTTCGAACGGTAAGCAAATGAGGGAAATGATGGAGCTAGGTGCATGTGGAATATCTATTGGAAGTCCCTTTATAGCTACCACAGAAGCTAGTGTTTCTGATGCCTACAAACAAGCTATTGTAGATTATGGCTCCAAGGACATTGTGCTGAGCGAAAAACTTTCGGGATCACCCTGTACGGTAATAAATACACCATTTGTTCAAAAAACAGGAACTAAGAGAAACTTCATTGAATCTTTATTGAGTAAAAATAAAAAACTTAAAAAATTCATGAAAATGCTCACCTTTTATAAAGGAACAAAAGCTTTAGAAAAGGCTGCTTTTAGTACTACTTACGATACTGTTTGGTGTGCTGGACCATCTATAGAAGGTGTGAATTCGATTAGACCAGTACAGCAAGTAGTTAAAGAATTAATTGAACAGTATGAAACTAAATAAGCACTGTTGATTATTAGATAAAAAACATTTTTTTTGCAAAAAACTACTGAATGACTCATCAACAGAAAGCTGAAGAATTTTTCACACAAACTTTAGCTTGCTTCAAGCTAGATTCTTTTAAGATTATGGGAAGCATGGATATGCTACTTATTGTACAGGCAGAATGGACGAACTACCTACTAGAAACAAAAGAATTTGGAATTCTTAAAGATATAGATGGTCTTGACTTTTTCGTTTGTACAACATCAAAGTCAGGAGTAGCAGTAAAAGGAGACTTAACTGGAGAAGAATTGGATAGGATTGAAAACTTTAAAACCCTCTACCATTACTTCTACCAATTAGATATGAATAGTCAAGGTGATATCCTTAAAAAATTCTTTCCAGAAGACCCTTAACAGCACAATTACCGAGTCTACTTAAACGTGAGATAAATATCCAATTCACTAACAAAACGTTTCAAAATAAGGTAAATTAGCAGATTAAATTGAAATCCATGAAGCCAGCTTTAATCTGCTTACTCTTACTTGTTAACCATCCTTTATTCGGGCAAACTATCCAGAAAGAAATAAAAGCAATTCGTACAATTAACACACCTAAAATTGATGGAATATTGGAAGCCAGTTTTTGGAACGATACTCCTACTGCAACAGGGTTTTCTCAAATGGAACCTAATAATGGAGAGAAAGAAAGAGACAATCAGCAATCAAAAATAAAATTTAAATTTAATGACCGCGCATTATATATTGGTGCAATGTTTTACGATTCTGCGCCAGACAGCATACTACGAGAATTTAGCTTGCGCGATGAGTGGAATAAAAATTACGATTGGTTCGGAGTTTGGATCTCTCCATATAATGACTCCCAAAATGAATTTATGTTCGCACTTACTGCAGCAGGAGTACAATTAGATTCTCGTTCTACATTAGGTGATGATGAGATGAACTGGGATGCAGTATGGAAAAGTGCCGTAAATATAAACGCTGATGGTTGGTCTGCAGAAATGGAAATCCCTTACGCTGCACTTCGAATTCCAAATACAAAGGTACAAGAATGGGGGATTAATATTGGACGAGATATTCGCAGAACACGAGAAAATTATTCGTGGAATCCTATAGATATAACTAATTCTAATTATGCTGCTCAAGCAGGTATACTTAAAGGTATACAAGACATAAAACCTCCTTTAAGACTATCCTTAATGCCTTACATTTCTAGTTATGTAGATTATTTTGGATCAGAAAACAACAGCCATATTAATGGTGGTTTAGACTTAAAGTACGGCCTGAATGAGAGCTTTACTTTAGACATGACCCTAGTACCCGACTTTGGA
>CAJWJW010000083.1 GCA_913041775.1 uncultured Flavobacteriales bacterium | reverse complement strand
TTTTAATCCGTAATAAGACCAAGAAATCATAGTAGAGAAAGCGAATAAGAAAATGGCTACTACCAATAACATAGGGAACCAAGAAATTACTGATTCGAATGCTGAAGAAGTTAATTGAGCACCTTCTAAATCGTAACCAGTATGACGTCCAGTAATAATAAGAACCAAGGCAGTCATGGTACAAATTACAACCGTATCGATAAATGGCTCTAATAAGGCAACAATACCTTCGGAAACAGGTTCGTTAGTTTTAACAGCTGAGTGCGCAATAGCCGCAGAACCAACCCCCGCTTCATTAGAAAAGGCTGCTCGTTTAAAACCTTGAATTAAAACCCCAACAAAACCACCTTTGGCGGCATCAGCAGAAAAAGCAGAATCTATAATAATTCCAAAAACATCAAATATTTGATCGTAATTCATGAACAGAATAAACATAGAAGCACCTACATAGAGAACAGCCATAAATGGAACTATTTTCTCTGTGATATTTGCAATACTCTTAATTCCGCCAATAATTACAGCACCAACTAGAATAGCAAGGATTAGCCCAAAGTAAACTCCATTGCCTTGCAACATAGAGAACTGACCTTCTAATTGAGAGAAGGCTTGATTAGCTTGGAACATATTACCACCTCCAAAAGAACCACCGATACAAAGAATTGCAAATAGCCCTGCAACTAGCTTACCTAAAAAGGGTTTATTTTTCTTTTCGAATGCAGTATTCAAATAATACATCGGGCCACCAGAAACTTCACCATTTTCGTCAATTTTACGGTACTTAACCCCTAAAGTACATTCAACAAATTTGGAAGACATTCCTAGTAATCCGGCAACAATCATCCAAAAAGTAGCTCCAGGACCACCTAAAGAAACGGCTACAGCAACACCTGCAATATTCCCTAATCCTACAGTAGCGGACAATGCAGTTGTTAAAGCTTGAAAGTGAGAAACTTCTCCTAAATCATCAGGATTATCATAATCACCTTTAACCAATTGAATAGCGTGCTTAAACCCTCTAATGTTAATGAAATTCATTCGAATAGTAAAGAAAATAGCACCTACCACTAACCAAATAACAACAATAGGAATCCCCATAAAAGGTTCCCAAAAAATTACAGTTGCCATTACGTCTACTATAGGCTCAAAAAGTGAATTTATCATCTGACTTGCTCCATTATCGGCTTTTAATAGCTGAGGAATAAATAATAAAAGGGCTAATAACTTTTTCATTATTGTGGTGTTAGGTTTTGTAATTGATTCGCCACCAAAGTTAATCCATCATGGAAACTTTTGGGTTGGTAGTTAAATTGCTTTATTGCTTTATTGATATTCACATTTTTTTTGGCTGGTGGAGTTCGTGCCTGATCTAAACTTGAAGTTTTAATTGGATTAATTAATTCTCTGTCTAAGTTCCAAAAGTCAGCAATCATATAAACGAGGTCTAATATACTGAGAAATTCTTTTCCGGAAACATGAAACACTCCTGTAGCATTTTTCTCAAAAACAACCCAACAGGCAAGAGCTAAATCCTCTACTAAGGTGGGACATCTGTATTGATCGTCTACAACATTAATTTGTTGGCCTTTCTCTAATGATCCTTTCGGCCACAATACAATATTGGAAGGAGACAAATCTTCTAATACACCATAAACAAAAACAGTACGGAGTATGGAATAAGGGAATGTAACCTGATCTAAAAGCTGTTCAGATTTCCATTTTGAAGCACCATAATAACTCAGCGGGTTAACACGGGAATCTTCAAAACACTCGCCTTCATCTCCTTTGTAAATAAAGTCGGGAGAGATATGCAAAAAATGAGTTTTACGATTGCCAATTGCAAGAATTAGATTTCGAGTCCCCTCAATATTTATAGAATCGCATAGTTCACGTTCATCTTCGCAGGCATCAACTTGATTCATTGCTGCTGCATGAATAATTGCATCTGGTAAAAAATTATTGACTACTGAACTGCAATCAACCTTATTGGTGATGTCTAGATTGATATAGCGAACATTACTTGTTATTGTAAATCGAGCATCTCCTTTGGAAGTTGCTAAGAGTTTACAATTCTCTTGTGCCGATAGAAGAGCCACTAATTTTTGTCCTAATAAACCGTTTGCTCCAGTGATTAAAATCTTTTTCATTTAAAGATTTAAAAGTTCATTAAGACTATAAATTTGCTCTCTTTTCCCCAACACAAACAATTTAGAGTTCGCTTCTAAAAGAGTATCGGCACCAGGATTTACAATATATTCTCCTGAATTAGATTTAAACCCAATTACAGTACAGCCTGTTTTGTATCTAGTCTCAAGATCTCCTAGTGTACGCACAACGGTATGGTCTGGAAAGTCTGAAACAGATAATTCTTCAAGATTAATATCGCCAGTTCCTTCCACTGAAATATTATCTAAAAACTCTACAACATCAGGTGTAATAACTAAAGAAGCCATATGAGAACCCCCAACTTTATCGGGCATAATTACATTGTCTGCACCTGCTTTTTTAAGTTTTGAGTCCGATTTTTGCTCAGAAGCTCTACTAATGATTGTCAGTTTGGAATTCTGCTCTCTTGCACTTAACACAATAAACACATTGTCTGCATCTTTGGGCAGTGTAGTAATTAAAGCCTGAGCAGATTGAATATTTGCTTTTTCTAGGGTGGAATCGAAGGTTGCATCATCTTCTACACACAATATTTCGTTTTCTTTTAATTTTGCTATACGATGCGGGTTAGACTCGATAACTACAAAGGGTCTTTTGTGAGCTTGCAATTTACGAACAGCTTCTTTTCCATTTCTTCCATAACCACAAATGATGGTATGGCCCGATAAATTATTGATTTGTTTTTCCACTTTGTAGGCTTTTAAAAATGATTTAAGCTCACCATCAATAAAATAAGAGGTAAGAATTGAAATAGCGTAAGCATAAATACTAATACTAAAAATAATTAAAAATGAAGTAAATAATCTTCCTTCTTGACTAAGAGGCTCTCCCATTGATAAACCAACCGTAGAAACGGTTATAACTGTCATATAAAAGGCATCAACAAATTCATAATCCTCGATAAGATGAAAGCCTAAAATACCCACAAAAAAAACGAGGCATAGGAAGAATATAGCTAAATATATTCTGGAAAAAAACGATCTTAACTTCATAGGTTAAAGGTCAAACACAGAGTTTCTTTTAGGACTTACTATATTTATCAAACTTAAAACAAAAACCATCATTACATAAACCATTAAAGGTGAACCTAATGTTAAGAAGGAACTGTAAATAAAAAAGAGTCTTACCGATGATGTTTTTATGCATAAAAACTCTGCTAAGTAAGAACAAACTCCAAAAGCATGTTTGTCAATTTTATTTCTGATCCAGGAATTCACTATTATTTAAGTATTTGATTGAACACTCCGCAATTTAAACATTTTCGTGGAATCCAGTAATGCTCATGCAAATGAATTAAGGACTGTGATTTTGCTGCGGTAACAACAGACATTTAAGCATCTTTAAAATACCGAGTAATTTTCATTATTCTCAGCACGAAGGCTTTGATAGGCTTCTAAAAGACGTGTCAACATTTCTGAATCTGATTTTTGTCTTGCATAAAAAAAACAAAAAGCTAAAACAACATTTATTAAAATTAAGTCTAAGGTTGATTTACCAAGTTCTTTGCTCGACTCCTTTGTCGTTTTATCGAATACATAATGAGTAATCCAATAATCTGGTACTTGGAGTTTTAAAAAGGGTAAGATTTCTTCTGTATTTTTAAAATTGAACAATTACTCAAAAATCACATCCGATTTTAGTGCAAAATCGGCTAAATGTGAAATTCGTAAGCTCGGGAATGAACTCGGACGTAACCTAAAAAAACGCCACTGACTCGGAGCAATTGACTTTAATTTAAATTTCTGAGCTAAAAAAGAATATTCCTTTTGCAACTGTTTAGCATAGTTACTAGAATATTTACGCCTGAGCAATCCACTTTGACCATACAAGATTGCTTCAACTTGTATTCTTTAATCGCTGTGTTTTTGGAGGAGCAAAAGAGGACTAATTTAGTTAAATCTAAAAGAGATTCAGCATTAATTTTCAATCCCAAAGAATAAGCTAACAGTTGGTAAAAGCATTCTTTATAATCGTTATTAGAAGCTAAAAAAAGTGTTCGAAAACGAGTCATTTTAGCCTCTAATCGATCAATGAGTAGCTTTTCGCTGTAAGACGACCAAAAGATAGGATCTAATTTACCAATATCATAAGAACAGGGTAAATTAGATGCTGAATGGTATAGTGCATGGTAATCGGTAAGATATCTCTCTGGAATTATATTCTTTAATTCCAGACAAGGAACAGAGGCTCCATTTTCTAGGTAAATGGGTTGGCCTTCTTCATAAACAACATGTAAGACTACGGTATTGTAATTCTCATCAAACTGATGTTTGTGTTTTGCCCAATCGGAACTATTTACGTGGATTTCGATATTGCCAAACAAAAGAATAGAATCGAGTTTAATCTTTGCATTTAAAAAATCAGGTCCTTAATTGTGATTATGCAAACCAGGCTTAAAAACTTGAATGGATTTATTGTTTATAGTACTGAGAGCAGAAAAATCAAAGAGCTAAAATTTCCATACGAAATGTAGAAATTCTTCATTTATCATTATTATATTATTTAATTATAGCACCCTAAAATACAAAAATTTGGGTAATGAATTTATAGGATTTTGTATAAAAACAAATCTACCTCAATCAATATTTATTTTTGGGCTGTATTTTATTCAGTAAAAACAGTATACGACCTACTGAAGGGGGAATCACAAAATATTTAGCTTATTAATGTTTAGATGATAAGTATAAAAAAAAAGCTTTGAAAATCGATTTAAAGCCGAAATAATACTGATTAGTAAAATCTATAAAAGAAAATTCATAAATTATAAAACAAAAATAATCCCGCATTCGCAGGACTTATATAAATTCAATTAGTTTTAAAGAATATTGGATTTAACTAACTCTTTCTCCATTTGTAACTGAATTTCTTTTGCTTTTTCTCTAGCAACTTCAGCGAAGTCTTTTTCTGAAGAAGCATAGATAATATCTCTAGAGGAATTCACTAAAAGACCGCAATCTTTATTCATTCCGTATTTAGCAACTTCTTCTAAACTCCCTCCTTGGGCTCCAACTCCAGGAACCAATAAGAAATGATTCGGGATTGTTTTTCTGATTTCACCTAACCTATTAGCTCGAGTAGCCCCAACGACATACATCATATTAGAATCTGTTCCCCATTCAGATGAGGTTTCTAATACTTGTTGGTAAAGTGGTTTTCCATCTGATTCAATTAATTGGAAATCTTTCCCTCCTGCATTAGAAGTTAAAGCCAATAAAATCACCCATTTATTATTGTACACAAAAAAAGGTTGAACAGAATCTTTCCCCATATAAGGAGCAACGGTCACAGAATCAAAATTCATATTTTCGAAGAATGCTTTTGCATACATCGATGAAGTATTTCCTACATCACCTCTTTTAGCATCGGCAATAGTAAATATATCTTTAGGAATATAATCCAAAGTCTTTTGTAAAGATTGCCAGCCTTTAATTCCTAAAGACTCGTAAAAAGCTAAATTAGGTTTATAGGCTACACATAAGTCTTTAGTTAAATCAATAATCTGCTTGTTAAACTCAAAAATTGGATCTTCGGTATCTAATAGGTATTTAGGTATCTTATCTAATGCGGTATCTAAACCTATACATAAGAAAGATTTCTTCGCTTTAATCTGAGCTATTAATTCACCTCTAGTCATCGTTACCTTCTTTTAAACGCTCAGCATTTTCAGCTACTGTCAATTCTTCAATAATCTTATGTATATCGCCATTCATAATATCACTTAAAGAATACAAGGTTAAACCGATACGGTGGTCGGTAAATCTCCCTTGTGGATAGTTGTAAGTACGAATTTTCGCAGAACGATCTCCTGTAGAAACCATAGTCTTACGTTTACCTGCAATTTCTGCATTACGTTTCGCTAATTCAATTTCGAAAATACGTGATCTTAATACTTGTAAGGCTTTAGCGTAATTTTTAATCTGCGATTTCTGATCCTGACACTGAGCAACAACTCCCGAAGGAAGGTGTGTTAAACGAA
>CAJWJW010000082.1 GCA_913041775.1 uncultured Flavobacteriales bacterium | reverse complement strand
TCCATTTCCCCTTCGTAAAAGAGATTTTCATTGCTAAAAACTTCGTGTCTCTTACGAAGTATGAGATGATGGAGTGGGAAGATATCGTATTGGAGTTGCGTGAGTTTATACGTGAATATCTTGCTGATGGCGGTGTTGTTGTAAATGAAACAGAAGAAAAAAATTCTGAAAATGACGCTCCACAAGCTGAAAAACAAGTTATTGAAGCGGTTCTGCCGGAAGAGTTGGGTGAGATAGAAACTCGTATAGTCGATATACTTGAAGAATATGTTGCTCCAGCTGTAGAGTCTGATGGAGGGAATATTAAATTTATCTCTTTCGAAGATGGGAAAGTTTCCGTGTTACTGCAAGGTGCTTGTAGTGGCTGTCCCTCATCTACATTGACCTTAAAACAAGGAATTGAGAGTATCTTAAAGAAAATGTTACCGACTTTAATTACTGAAGTCGTTGCTATAAATGGGTAACCAGTAGGTTTATAACTTTAATAGTTCTACTTTTAATGCTTGTTGTTTGAAATAACAGCAAGCATTTGTAGATTTTCATTTAATGTTACCCCATTAAATAATCTATTAAGTACAAGAGCCTGTTTTATACAGGCTTTTTTTTATTTCTATGAAAAACGAAGAATTCATCCAACTTAGGCTCCTTAACGAAAGTAAAAAACTCCTTGAGGCGGGTTTTATTTTCCCAACCTTTCTTTTAGTAAGTCAGGGTATAGAAACGCTAGGCGCCTTTCTCGACAATAAACCGATTGCTGTAAAAGCACAATCTAAAAAAAGATTTCACCTTGCTATTGAGGAGTTATTCCCAGTTGAATATAAAGAGCTAAAGGCGAACGATTGGCTTTATAAGCAGCTCCGCTGCAACCTTAGTCATATGTGTAGTACTGGCGCTTTTATTATCTTCAGCTCTCAAAAAGAGAGTACACACACACACTTAGAAGTCCTTAATGGAAAGCGTGTGTTTCTGGTTGAGAGCCTTGTGCATGATTTTCACAAAGCTTGCTTTCGGGTAATAGCTCTTTTAGAAAAAGGCGAGATTAAACAAAAAGCGATGGCGCTGAGTTAAATCAGGCTCCTTAAAATTTAGACATTCAGTAATTCAATGTATTTTTGCAAGTAAATTCATACACATGATTGTACATCCTTATTCTCGTCCACGAAGACTGCGTAAATCTGCAGCTATTCGATCTTTAGTTCAAGAAAATAAAATTCTAGCTAGCGACTTTATCGTTCCTTTATTTTTTATGGAAGGCGAAAACTCTAAGGAAGAGATTTCTTCTATGCCTGGTTATTTTCGTTTTAGCTTAGACCTTTTACTAATTGAGGTAAAAGAGTGTTACGAATTAGGCTTGCGTAGTGTTTTGTTGTTTGCTAAAGTTTCCGACGAACTTAAAGATAATACGGGTACAGAATCTTTAAACCCCGACGGCTTAATGCAAAGAGCTATTCGTGCGATTAAAGAATTTTACCCGGAGATGTATGTAATGACTGATGTTGCCTTAGATCCTTATTCTTCTAACGGCCACGATGGTATTGTAGAAGATGGTGAAATTGTAAACGATATAAGTGTAGAAATTCTCGGAGAAATGGCTCTTTCTCATGCTCAAGCTGGTGCCGATATGGTTGCGCCTTCGGACATGATGGACGGCCGGATTGGATTTATCCGTGAAATCCTTGAAGAACATGAGTTCCCTAATGTAGGTATTATGGCATATTCTGTAAAATACGCTTCTTGTTTTTATGGACCTTTTCGCGATGCTTTAGATTCTGCTCCCGGTTTTGGCGATAAAAAAACATACCAAATGGATCCAGCAAACTCTGAAGAAGCCTTAAGAGAATGTGCTTTAGATATCCAAGAAGGTGCCGATATTATTATGGTTAAACCAGGAATGCCTTATTTAGACATGGTTCGTATGGTAAACGATAAATTTGAGGTTCCTGTAGCCGCTTACCAAGTCTCGGGAGAGTATTCTATGATACACGCCGCAGCAGAAAAAGGTTGGTTAAATTTAGAGGAAGCGATGTTAGAATCTATCATAGGATTTAAACGTGCAGGAGCTAATTTAATAGCTAGTTATTTTGCTAAAGAGATTGCTAAATTATTAAAAAAATAAATCAGATGAAGACCAGTAAAGATCTTTTCGAGAGAGCTCAATTGTATATTCCAGGGGGTGTAAATTCGCCTGTAAGAGCATTCACATCTGTGGGAGGAACTCCTGTTTTCTTTAAAGAAGCGAAGGGTTCTATAATGGTAGATGTTGAAGGAAAAGAATACATTGATTATATAGGTTCATGGGGACCAATGATTTTAGGTCACTGCCACCCACCAGTTTTAAAGGCATTAAAAAATGCCGCCGATAACTCCACCTCTTTTGGTGCTCCAACAGATTTAGAAACAGACATTGCAGAGTTAATTTGCACTATGATGCCTGCTGTAGATAAGGTGAGAATGGTAAATTCTGGTACCGAAGCTTGTATGAGCGCCATTCGTGTTGCTAGAGCTTATACCAATAGAGAGAAATTTATAAAATTTGAAGGCTGTTACCACGGTCATGCCGATGCTTTTTTGATAAAAGCAGGGTCTGGTGCTATTACTTTAGGAGTGCCTAACTCTCCTGGGGTAACTACAGGAACAGCTAAAGACACCCTTTTAGCTCGATTTAACGATTTAGCACAAGTAGAAGAAGTTTTAAATGCTAACAAAGGCGAAGTAGCGGCTATTATAATAGAACCAGTTGCCGGAAATATGGGATGTATCCCTCCTCAAAAAGGCTTTTTAGAAGGCTTACGTAAACTTTGTGATACTCATGGAGCAGTACTTATTTTTGATGAGGTAATGACTGGTTTCCGCCTTTCTGCTGGCGGAGCTCATAAACGCTTTAATATACAACCAGACATGGTTTGTATGGGTAAAATTATTGGCGGTGGAATGCCTGTAGGTGCTTTTGGTGGTAAAGAAGAAATCATGAATATGGTAGCTCCTTTAGGTCCCGTTTATCAAGCGGGAACACTCTCGGGCAACCCTTTGGCTATGTCTTGTGGATATACACTCTTAAAAGAGTTAAACGACAATCCGAGTATTTTTGCCGAGCTAGAGGAAAAAACTGAATATCTAGAACAAGGGATGCGTAAAGTGTTTGATAAGTACAATTTAAAAGTGTGCATCAATCGCTTGGGTTCTATGATTAGTTTTCACTTTAATAGTAATGGAGTTGTTAATTTTGACGACGCATGTAATGCTGATGCAGATTACTTTAAAAAGGTGTTTCATGGAATGCTAAAGAGAGGTATTTACTTAGCTCCCTCTGCTTTCGAAACCTTATTTATTGCACGAACGCATACACAAGAATTGCTCGATAAAACGATTCAAGCTTTAGACGAATCTATTCAAGAAATTGAAGGGTGAGTAAGTACGTTGAAATAGAAAAGTTAAGCCTGGAAATTATCTGTTCTGAGAAATCGGTAGCAGACAAAATGCTGTTATTGTGCGATTTATTAGACAATAAGTTTAATCATTACAATTGGACTGGTTTTTATTTGGCTGATGTAGAAAGAAAATTGCTACACTTAGGCCCTTATATAGGAGAGCCAACCGACCATACCTCCATCCCTTTTGGGAACGGAATTTGTGGGCAAGCGGCAGAAACTAAGCAAACTTTTTTGGTAGACGACGTAAGTGCAGAAAGCAATTATATTTCGTGTAATATTTTTGTGAAGTCAGAGATTGTTGTACCCATTATAAAAGAAGGTGTTGTTTTAGGACAAATAGATATAGACTCTAATATGATTGCGGCTTTTAAGAATGAAGATCAGGTATTATTAGAAAACATTTGTAAAGCTTTAGCGCCATACATCATATGAAACATGACTATGAATTTATAGAAGGTGAAGTTTTATTATTCAATAAACCGCTGCATTGGACTAGCTTCCAGTTGGTAAATAAAGTGCGCTGGCTGATTAAGAGAGAGCTTCAAGTAAAGAAAATAAAAGTAGGTCATGCAGGAACTCTAGATCCTTTAGCTACCGGAATGATGATTTTATGTACTGGTAAAAAGACCAAAGAAATTGACCTTTATCAGGCAGCCGAAAAAGAGTACATAGCAACTATTAAATTAGGGGCAACTACCCCAAGTTACGATGGAGAAACAGCAGAAAATTACTTTTTTGCTACCAAGCATATTAACGAAATGCTCATAAAAAAAGCATTACTCAATTTTTTAGGTGCCATAGAGCAGTATCCTCCAATATTTTCTGCTATAAAGGTAGGAGGAAAAAAACTATATGAAAGTGCTAGAAAAGGCGAGGAAGTAGTCTTGAAACCAAGAAATATTACCATTAAAGAAATAGAAGTGCTATCTATAAACATGCCTTATGTGAAGATTAGAGTCTCTTGTAGTAAAGGAACCTACATACGCTCCTTAGCTTTCGATATAGGTAAAACCCTTAATAGCGGTGGATGGTTGTGTAAACTGCAGCGAACAAAAATTGGCGAGTACGATTTAAAAAATGCCATCGACATACAAGACTTTCAAGAAATGATGAAGTCGACATAATTCGTTACAACAATATTTAATTTCATATATTTGCGAGCCTTAAAAATAGACGTTCTATGATTACCAAAATGAAACTTTCACACTTCAGCTATGTGTTGCCGGAGGAGTTGTTGGCTAAAAGACCAGCACAAAGCCGCGATGAATCTAGATTGATGGTGGTACATCGCGAAACGGGAAAAATTGAACATAAACAGTTCAAGGACCTTACTAATTACTTTGACGACCAAGATGTGATGATCTTGAATAATACCAAGGTTTTTCCTGCACGGATGTATGGTAATAAGGAGAAAACAGGTGCTAGAATAGAGGTGTTTTTGTTGCGTGAGTTAAACCAAGAAAACCGTCTTTGGGATGTGTTGGTAGACCCTGCAAGAAAAATACGGATCGGTAACAAGCTGTATTTCGGAGAAGACGAATCTTTGGTTGCTGAGGTAATCGATAATACAACTTCTAGAGGTAGAACACTGCGTTTTTTATTCGACGGACCTTACGAAGAGTTTAGAAAAAAATTACAGGAACTTGGTGAAACGCCACTTCCTAAATACATCGATAGAAATCCAGACTCTGAAGACGATGAACGATACCAAACAGTATACGCTAAAGAACAAGGTGCTGTAGCTGCCCCTACTGCAGGAATGCATTTTAGCAAACACCTACTTAAGCGTTTGGAAATTAAAGGAATTAACTTTGCTGAGGTTACACTTCATGTAGGTTTAGGTACTTTTCGTCCTGTAGAAGTAGAGGATTTATCTAAACATAAAATGGAGTCTGAGCAAATTTCTGTAAAACAGGATGCTTGTGATGTCGTAAACAAAGCATTAACAGATAAAAGACGTATTTGCGCTGTAGGCACTACCACACTTAGAGCTGTAGAGAGTTGTGTTTCTACTCACGACACCTTAAATCCGTTTGATGGTTGGACAAATAAATTTATTTTCCCACCTTACGCTTTTAAAATACCAAACTGTATGATCACTAACCTTCATACTCCTCAATCTACTTTAATGATGCACACTGCTGCTTTTTGTGGTTTTGAGCTTCTTAAAAAAGCGTATGCTGAAGCGATAAAAGAGAAGTACAACTTCTTTACTTATGGCGATGCAATGCTGATTATATAAAATCACTCAATTTTAATAAAAAGCTAAAAGATGATATCATCTTTTAGCTTTTTTTGTTTTTACTATATTGCAGCTCTCTAGACTAAACATCATTATGAAATATTACGCCATTATAGTAGCGGGAGGTACAGGGAAAAGAATGAAGAGTAGCGTACCCAAACAATTCATCGAATTGAATGGCTTGCCTATTTTAATGCATACACTAGAGCGATTTTATACTGCTAAAGCTTCAATAGAGCTTATTGTGGTGCTACCGAAATCACACCACCATACTTGGGGGATACTTTGTAATAAACACAATTTTAATATCTCTCATACAGTATGCGAAGGAGGAAATAGTCGTTTTCAATCAGTTAAAAAGGGTCTTGCTCTTTGTGCCGAAGATTCTATTATTGCAGTACACGATGGCGTTAGACCTATTATTTCGCCAGATTTTATTTTGAGTATTTACAAAGAGACAGAATTGAAAAAAGCAGTTATTCCTGTTTGTCCTTTAGTAGAATCTATTCGTAAAGTTAAGGGAGACTCTAGCGAAGCTTTAGATCGAAGTAATTATTATACGGTACAAACGCCACAGTGCTTTACTT
>CAJWJW010000081.1 GCA_913041775.1 uncultured Flavobacteriales bacterium | reverse complement strand
ACAAAGGAGTAATGATGAAAAAACACTTAATGGCTGGTGTAGCTAAGGGTGCTTTTACAGAAGAAGAGGCTGAAAAAAGATTTACAGCTTGGATGGAAGACAAAGAAAATAAAGTAGCAGATGAAAAATCTGGTATAGAACAAGCATTAATGGCTGCTGAAAAAGCTGCTTTAGCTGCTGAACAAGCTGCTCACTTAGCAACTCAAGTAGTTCGAGATTCTGTTCAACTAGACTTAACTGAAACACTCTATTTATTAGATGTAGCGAATCAAGCGATCGAATATTGTGAGGCTCAATTGGCACAATGTTGGGCTTTAGGTGGAGCTTCGGGCGATTCTATTGTGACTCTTAATAATTCAATTACTGCTTTATTAAGTTCAATTGAATTAAAAGATGCTGAGATCGATGCTTTAGAAACAGCAAATGCTACTTTAACGACTCAGGTAGTTAGTCTTACTGCTGATTTAGCAATTGCCAATTCAACCATTGTACTTCTTAACTTAGAGCTTGATGGTTTAGAGCTTGATGTTGATAATTTACTTGCTGTAAACGATAGTTTAGAGTATGTAATAACTACTGCTAACGACTCTATCTTTACGTTAAATGCACAAGTTGATGACTGTGAGATTGCACTTACAGACTGTCTAGAAAATCCAGCTCTAATAGCAATAGAAGTTGATTTACTTTCTGGATGGAATATCATCGGTTATACTTTAGCTGTACCGCAAGATATTGTAGCAACCTTCGATGATATTGATGATTATATTCAAATTGTTAAAAACAATTTAGGGCAGACTTACTGGCCAGAATATGGATTTAATGGTATTGGAGATTTAATTCCTGGTCAAGGTTACCAATTGAGGTTAACAGAAGGAATTCTTAATTATAGTTTCCCTGTAGTCGATGCTCGTATTAAATTGACTCCTACTGTTCCTCAGTGGGCAATAGACATGGAAACCCTTGTTCACCCTAATGATATTAGAACTCTTGTAAGAGTTGTTAATTTAACTGGTCAGGAGGTTAATCCGGAATATGAAATTAAAGGTACTGTACTCTTGTACATGTTTAATGATGGCTCTGTAGAGAAAAGATTAAACCAATAAGAGAAGTTATTTTAATTTTAGACTCTAGATATGAATAACTTATATAAACTTTTAGCAATCGTACTGTTAGCTCTTCCCCTAAAGGGATTAGCTCAGTGCGACTTGCCTTTGCCTTTTGAAGGGAATACAGGATTTAATATGACCGTATTATTAGCTCCACCATTTATACAGTCGCTAAATGTTGTAGATGCTGAGGCTTATCTAATTGGATATGTTTTAGTTGATAATGTGCCTACTGTAATTGCTTCTAGAAATGTTGGGCCTGCCTACTTGAATTCTGGTCAAACATCTATCGCTATTTGGGGAGATGATACGGTTACACCACTTCAAGATGGTGCTCTAAATAATCAGACTGTAATTTTCCAACTTGTTGATGGCGAATCTCTGTATGACATCGAAATGCCATCAACAGTAATGTTTTCTGGTAATGAAATGTCTGTCCAAAATGTAAATGCAGTTGTAACATTGAATTGTGAACCTGAGGATCAAGGTGCTCTACCAGAATGTGATTATCCATCCGTTTTTGTTGGGAATACTGGGTCTAACATGACTGTTATGTTAACTTCAGCATTTTTCTCAACTATCACACTCACTAATGAAGCTGCTTATATCGCTGCTATTTCTACAAATAGTATTATAGTTGGTTCTGCACCATTGTATGGTTTAACTCAAACGTCTTTGGCTATTTGGGGAGACGATACTTCAACTCCGGAAATTGATGGAGCTTTAGCTAACGAGGCTATTTCATTTCAGATAGTAGATGGAACTAATTTATATGATCTTACTATGCCCACATCTGTTAGCTTTTTAGCTAATGGGCTTTCTGTTCAAGTTGCTTCTCCTACTATAGTTGCTTTTAACTGTGGTTCAGATTTACTTTTAGGTTGTATGGATGTTACTGCTTGTAATTACAATGCAAATGCTAATGAAGAAGACAACTCATGTACTTTTGCAGAAGAGAATTATGATTGCGACGGTCTTTGTATTGCAAATTGTCCTGAAATAGAAATATTTGGATGTACTTACGAATGGGCAGGGAATTATGATTCTTCAGCTAATACTGATGATGGTACTTGTACTTTAAGTGCTTGTACATCTACCTGGGCTGATAATTATGATACTAACGCCACCGCAGACGATGGTTCATGTTATTTAAATGGATGTACATCTACTTGGGCTGATAATTATGATGCTAATGCAACTAGCAATGATGGTTCTTGTGTTCTAGAAGGATGTACCTCTAATTGGGCACAGAATTATGATTTTAATGCAACATCAGATGATGGTTCATGTTATTTAAATGGATGTACATCTACTTGGGCTGATAATTACAACTCAAATGTTACTTCAGACGATGGATCATGTATTCTTTTTGCTTGTACTTCTAATTGGGCAGATAATTACGTTGCTAATGCAACTAACGATGATGGCTCTTGTATATTAGAAGCATGTACCTTATCGTGGGCAGATAATTACGATTCAAACGCTACTATTGATGATGGTTCTTGTTTTCGTGTTGGTTGTACTAACATAGTTGCAACAAATTATGATGGCTTAGCAACTCAAGATGACAATTCATGTTTGATTGAGGGTTGTATGAATTCTCTAGCAAATAATTATAATAATGAAGCTAATGTACCTACCTATTGTGCTTTTTTAGGTTGTACCGATACTTTAGCTTGTAATTTATTAAGCATTGCAAATGAAGATGATGGTTCTTGTACTTTACCTATTGAGTTTTATAACTGTAATGGAGATTGTTTATCTGATATCGATGAAGATGGTATTTGTGATGAACTAGAAGTGCTCGGTTGTCAATCTGTTTCTGCTGACAACTACAATTATTTGGCTACAGATGCAGGAATATGTATTTATTTAGGTTGTATGGATGAATTTGCAACTAATTATGATTCAAATGCAAATACTAGTAATAACACCTGTTATTTAGAAGGTTGTATGAACCCTAGTGCTTTAAATTATGATGAGTTTGCAACACTAAATAATGAAAACTTATGTGTGTATAGTGTAAGTAGTTTACCTTGTGTATTACCTAACGAATACAGTGGTTTAATTACTGGCTCAAACATGAATGTTTTATTTACTTCAAATTTCTCAGTGAATTTAAGCATCAATTCTCCTCAAGCTTATATTGTTGCAATGACTCCTAATAATTCTATTGTTGGTTCTACAAACATTCAACAATCGATGGTTAGTTCTATTACTATTTGGGGAGATGATTCTCAAACTGAAAATATAGATGGAGCTCTTAGTTGGGAACAAATTTCATTTTATTTAGTAGATGGGAATAATTATTTCCACCTAGATTTAAGTGAAAATGTAAACTATACCGAAAACCAAACCCTTGTTGTAAACACTTTATCAGATGTGCAAACTCTATGTTTAAATGGTGCTTTAACCCAAATTACAATTTTAGGGTGTACTGACCCTACTGCATTTAATTATATAAATCCTGTAGGTAACGAGTCTATCGATGTAAATACCGAAGATGGTACTTGTATCTATTCAGATCAAAATAATTGTGTATTCCCATCTTTATATACCGGAGGTATTACTGGAAGTAATATGAGTTTATTGTTTACTCAAGACTTCATGAATTCTTTGCCAAATCTTCAAGAATCTGCTTATATCGTAGCATTAAATGCAGGAAATATAGTCTTTGGTTCTGAGCTAATTGCTGGTGCAGATATCACGGCATTAACTATTTGGGGAGATGATTCTGGAACGCTTGCATTAGATGGTGCAGCAGAGTCAGAAGAATTAAATCTATATTTAGTAAACGGTACAAATTTATACGACCTAATTCCATATCAAAATTTGTCTTATTCAAATAATTCAATGCTTATTTTTAATGAAGATGCATCAATTACAAGTCTTTGTTCAAATGGTTTAGTTGTGTTTATGGAAGGTTGTACAGATAGTGAGGCTAGTAATTTTAACCCTTTAGCAACTGATGATGATGCTTCTTGCGTTTATGAAGGCTGTACTTACGATGCGTTTTATGAATTTGATGCTAACGCTTCAATAGAAGATCAATCTTGTGAAAATGTAATTATTACTGGTTGTACTGATATTTTGTTTGTTGAGTATAACTCAATTGCCACCGAAGATAATGGTTCGTGTGTTTATTCAATTGCACGTATTCTAGAGCTAGAAAATATTGAATATTTATATTATGAACTTGGGGCTGAAAATGATGCCCTAGTAAGTCTTGTAGCTCCTATACCTATAGATTTATTTCAAGGTTGGAACATTATTGGTTATAATTTAAATTACCCGCAGAATACAGCAGCATGTTTTGATGCTGTTTCAGAAAATATTGTAGTTGCAAAAAACAATAGAGGTCTTATCTATTGGCCTGAAATAGGATATAATGGAATTGGAGATTTAGTCCCTGGACAAGGATATCAAATATTTATGTCTGGTGAAGTTGATGATTTTTCTTTTATAGATGTGAGCGATTTACGTGTAGATTTATCTCCAACTATACCGCAGTGGATGATTGAAACTACCCCAATCCACCCAAACGATATTCGCACTCTTGCAAGAGTCGTCAATATGTTAGGTCAAGTAGTTGATCCTGCTACCCAATTAAAAGGAGAGGTATTATTGTACTTATATAACGACGGAACTGTAGAAAAGATAATTAAGTAGAATATGTACTACATAAAAAAGGGACTATGTAAATAGTCCCTTTTTTTATTTAGATATGTATCTGAAAATAATTCCTCAGCACTTAGGAATTCTCTTAATTACAAGCGTCCCAAATAGCATCTTTAGGAGCTGGGGCAGTAATAGTAATTTCTTCCTTTTTTATAGGGTGTATAAAGTTGATTTCTCGTGCATGTAAACTTATCGAAGAATCTTTGTTAGATCGTTTTGCGCCGTATTTTAAATCACCTTTAATAATTGATCCTATTGTAGATAGTTGCACTCTAATTTGATGGTGTCTTCCTGTAATAGGTTTTACTTCTAGTAAGGTATAACGGTCTAGTTTTTTTAGAACGGTATAATCTAAAACTGAATTTAAAGCACCTTCATAAGGTTTAAGGTAAGCCCTAGATTTGTTTTTCTGCTGATTCTTAATCAAATAATGTTCTAGTCTATCTTCGCTTTTTAAAGGTGGGTTTTCAACAATAGCCCAGTATGTTTTCTGAATTGTTTTTTCTCTAAAGAGTGCATTCATACGAGCCAAAGCCTTACTTGTTTTGGCGAATATTACAAGTCCACTCACAGGTCGATCTAAACGGTGTATAACACCACAGAATATATTCCCTGGCTTGTTATACTTTTCACGTAAGTAAGCTTTTACAAACTCTCCTAAAGGCTTATCGCCTGTTTTATCTCCTTGCACTAAATCTCCTGCTTTTTTATTTACAGCGATTATGTGATTGTCTTCATAAAGAACTTCTAGCATTAATATTGTTCTTTTTCGTTTGGGAAATCAAGTGATTTCACATCCTGTACATACTCTTTTATTGCGCCTGTAATTTCATCGAATAAGGATAAATAGCGTCTTAAAAAACGAGGACTAAACTCATGTGTCATACCTAACAAATCATGTGTTACTAATACTTGTCCATCTACTCCAGCTCCTGCACCAATTCCTATAACAGGAACAGAAATACATTCAGCTACTTTCTTTGCTAATGCAGCAGGTACTTTTTCTAATACTAATGCAAAACAACCTGTAGCTTCAAGTAATTTAGCATCCTCTATAAGTTTATTAGCTTCCTCTTCTTCTTTCGCTCTTACAGTATAAGTACCAAATTTATAGATCGATTGTGGTGTTAAGCCCAAGTGCCCCATAACAGGAATACCAGCAGTTAATATTCGTTGAACTGATTCTATTATTTCTGCACCACCTTCCAGTTTTACCGAGTGTCCGCCAGACTCCTTCATTACTTTAATTGCAGAGTTTAATGCTTCTTTAGAATTACCTTGATAAGTACCAAAAGGTAAATCTACCACTACCAAAGCTCTGTCTACTGCTCTTACCACAGAAGATGCGTGGTAAATCATTTGATCTAAAGTTATAGGTAAGGTAGTCTCATGTCCAGCCATAACATTAGATGCAGAATCTCCCACTAAAATCACATCTATACCTGCCATATCTACCATTTTAGCCATGGTATAGTCG
>CAJWJW010000080.1 GCA_913041775.1 uncultured Flavobacteriales bacterium | reverse complement strand
CAAAGGTCATACGCCCCTCAAGCGTACACGTCTACCAATTCCGCCACCTAGGTAAGTAAAGAGCGTTTTGTGCTTCCTGAAAAGCGATGCAAATATAAGTGCATTATTTTTAAATACAAAGAGGCTTTAGACATATTATTAATAGTTTTTTTAAGCTCTTGAAAACCTTGTTATTCTATAATTGGAGAACGCTCAAAAACAGCGTTTTCATCAAATAATTTACGATATGTTTTTAAATCATGGTAATTTTTTGCACCCATAGATTTTGTTACGTGCATCATCTTAGGGTTAAAATCTCCTATCCAAGTAACAATAACATCTTTAAAGTTTGGTCTTTTGGTACGCAAGTAATCTGCTGCGGAATTTAAAACATAAGATTCCATGCCTATACCTTGAAATTTGGGCGTAACCCCAAATGCTACACCCCATACAAACTTAGGTTTACTAAAGATCTTTTTGCAAATAAATTTCAATTTCCCCCACCAATTAAAGTTTCCATTGGCTGCCTTAAAATACTGATTTAGTTCCGGAAGCATAATTAGGAAGGCAATAGGCTTCCCATTGAAGTATGCAAACCAGACTAAGTCTTCTTCCATTACTGGCTTAATCTTTTTTAGCATAGACATTGCCTGATCTTCAGACATGCCCTTAAAGTTATCATGGGTTACCCATGCAGCATTGTATACTTCTCTAAAGTCTTCTGCGTACTTTTTTAAATTCTTTTTACTTATGAGTTCAAGCGTATAATCTTTGTTTTTATTAACCCTTACAAAACGCAACCTATATTTTTCAGGCATTACTGTTGTAAGTGGTCTAATAAAATTATGTTGATTAAAGTAGGTTTGAAACCCGTAGTCTTCAAAGAAAGCTTGGTAATATGGAGGATTATAGCTATTAGCATAAATAGGAGGGTGGTTAAATCCACTAACCAATAAGCCCCAGTAACGGTCTTTTTCACCAAAGTTTATGGGACCATCCATAGCTTCCATATCTCTATCTGTAAGCCATTTTTTGCAAGCATCAAACAACATATATGCTGCGGCCTTATTATCTATACATTCAAAAAAGCCCATTCCTCCAGTTGCTTGCTTAAAGGTATTGGCTCTATTACCATCAATAAATGCAGCAACTCTACCAATTACTTTCCCTTGCTCATCTTCGAGTAGAAAACGGGTAGCAGATCCAGATTCAAAATATTTATTTCTTTTTGGGTTAAATACCACCTCTACCTCTTGCTTAATATGGGAAATCCAGTTTCGGTCATTTTTGTAAATCAAAAAAGGCAATTCATGAAATCTTTGGATGTCAGATTTAGAAGAAATTTCAACGATTTTCATATTCAAAAATTGAGCTAAGGATTAGTGGTAAATACTAAATTAAATAGAAACTTCTGAAACTCATTAGTAATCGCTCCCAGCTTATTCTTATTAGTATATTTGTTTTGCATTTAAATGCAATTTTACGATTTAAAAAGCAATAGATGAAAAATAAGCTTGTAATTGTTACAGGAGCCTCTTCGGGTATAGGAAAGGCTTGTGCCATAGCCTTCGCTAAGAAAGGAGCCAATTTGGTTTTAGCTGCTAGGTCTGCCGAGAAATTAAATGAAATTTCTAAAGAGATATCTCTTTTAGGAGTTGAGGTTTTATGTGTGCCTACAGATGTTTCTATGGAAGCCGACTGTAAAATGTTGATGGAGAAAACGCTAGATAAATTTGGTAAAATTGATGTATTAGTTAACAATGCAGGAATCTCTATGAGAGCCGCTTTTGCCGATTTAGATCTACAAGTCCTTAAAAAAGTAATGGATGTAAATTTCTGGGGTACCGTATATTGTACTCGTTATGCTATTAAAAGTATACTCCAAAATAAAGGCTCTGTAGTAGGCGTTTCCTCTATTGCCGGATATAAGGGATTACCAGGTAGAACAGGGTATTCATCTTCCAAGTTTGCTATGCATGGTTTTTTAGAAGCCTTGCGTATAGAAAATTTAAAAAAAGACTTACATGTTCTATTGGCTTGCCCTGGGTTTACAGCTTCTAATATTAGAAATTCTGCTTTAGCAGCAGATGGTAGTTCTCAAGGAGAAACGCCAAGAGATGAGCAGAAAATGATGCAACCCGAAGAAGTTGCTGTTTCTATTGTTAAGGCAGTTATTAAAAGAAAAGATCGTTTGACTTTAACGGTTAATGGAAAACTTACCGTTTTTTTAAATAAATTCTTTCCGAAATGGGTAGACAAATTAGTTTTCAAACATATGAGTAAAGAGCTAGATTCTCCATTTTAGATGCTGGTTTTTTTAGTTGGTTATATGGGGGCTGGGAAGTCTAGTATAGGTACAGGATTGGCAAAAGAATTGGGTTTTAGATTTGTAGACACCGATAGTTGGATAGAAAATAGATGTTGTAAATCTACAACTCAAATATTTGAGGAATTTGGTGAAGAATACTTTAGATCAAAAGAAAAGGAGTGTATAGAGTTTTTAGTAGATCAAGATGATGTTGTAATTGCTACTGGTGGTGGCTTAGCCTGTAATAACAATTTAATGGAGTTAATGAATGTACTTGGTGAGGTTGTTTATTTAAAAGCCAGTAGTTCTATTCTGGTAAGTAGGTTGTCTAAGGAATTGAATAAGCGTCCAAAATTAGCAAATATTCAATCTGAAATAGAACTTACTACATTCGTGAAAACACATTTATCAGAAAGAGAATGCTTTTATAATTTAGCTAAACATATTATTGAGGTAGCTAATAAAACTCAATCTGAAATAATTAAGGAAGTAGGCTTGATTCTTTAGTTTATCTCTCGTTTAACATTTACACTAAGAATATATATATAGGTTTTTATATAACAACTTATTGATGTTTAGTTTGTTGGATTGAAAACTAATTGTATATTCGTCCAAATAAAAAAACGAATTCCCCTCCCATAATTTATATAAAAGCACGCTAAACCACTTGGAAGCGTGCTTTTTTTTTGTTTAAAAATTCGAAACCATGCAGATAGAACTTTGCCTTTTTTCTCCCTTTAATTTACCTGTTTTAGAGAATTCTACTAGAATAGAACTTTGTTCAAATTATAATGAAGGAGGTTTAAGTCCAAGTTTTAATAGTTTTCTAAAATGCAAATCTCATTATTTCAATGCCATTTATGTAATAGTTCGCCCTCGTGGTGGTGACTTTTGTTATTCTGACGAGGAATTTGAATTTATGAAAAACGAAATCTTAGAATTTAAAGAAAAAGGGGCCGATGGAATTGTGTTAGGCGTACTTCATAAAGACGGTTCTGTAGATAAGGTAAGAACTACCGAATTAGTCCAACTAGCAAGTCCTTTGCCCGTAACTTTTCACCGAGCTTTCGACATGTCTATAAATCTAAGTAAATCTCTAGAAGCTATTATAGAAACAGGCTGTACAACAGTCCTTAGTTCTGGTGGGCATGCTAATGTGGAACAAGGTTTCGAAACTTTAGTGCAGTTGCATAAACAAGCTAATGGGAGAATAGAGATTATGCCAGGTGGCGGAGTCTCTATAAATAATGTGTTAAAATTTATTACTGCTGGATTCAAAGCGATACATCTATCTTCAAAAAAGGTTCAGATTTCACAAATGGAGTATCGGGCAAATTTATCTATGACTACAAGTCCAAGCATCTCATCATTTAATTATATTGGAGTAGATTTTGAAAAACTAAAACTCTTTACCTCTTATGTTCATGAGAATCAAAATATATAAACTTTTCACAGTACTTATACTCGTGCTTTCTGCTTGTACTAAAAGTGTTGAAACTGCTAAATTCACCCTTTCTAATTGGGAGTTTAGAGAAGCCAATAGTGAATGGCTTCCCGCTGAAGTACCCGGTTTTGTACACTTAGATTTATTTAACAATAATCTTATAGAAGATCCATACTATAGAGCGAACGAATTAAAAAGTTCGTGGGTAGCAGAGAAAGTATGGGAATATAGATCGACCTTTATTTTAAAAGAAGATTTCCTTTCGCAGCAATCTATAAAATTAAATTTCTCCGGTATAGATGCCTATGCGGAAGTCTTTTTAAATGATTCATTAATCCAAAGTTGCACTAATTATTTTGTCACATATTCTGTACAATCGAAATACCTTCTAAAAGAAAAGAATGAATTGCGTTTTGTTTTTAAACCTACATTATTAGAGGCTAAGCACTTAAAAGAAAATTCTAAATATAATTTACCCGGAGAAGATCGTGTTCATGTTCGTAAACCACAATTTCATTTTGGTTGGGACTGGGGTCCAAAGTTAATTGGTTGTGGAATTACAGAATCTGTAAGTCTTACAGCAACTAGTAGAACTCAAATAACGGATACTTACATTGCCACTAAATCCATTTCCGATTCTCTAGCATCTATGTGCTTAGTTATAGAGTTAAGTGACTTAGATGCACAGCCTTATTTTGTTGAATTCCTTGGAAATACTTATCCTGTATTAGCTAATAAAGCTCAAATTAATTTCTCAATTCAGGATCCATTATTATGGTGGCCCAATTCGTATGGAGCTCAAAATAACCAACATTTACAAATTAAATTACTAAACAATAATGCTGATGTTATTGACCAACTAAATGAACCCTTTTCTATTAGAACGATTGATTTAATTGAAGAAGAAGATAGCTTAGGTAAGGGTTTTAAGTTTAATGTAAACGGTAAAGATGTTTATGCTAAAGGAGCCAATTGGATTCCTCTAGATTTTTTCCATACACGTGTTGATTCTAATCAATATAGAAAAGCTTTAAATGAAGTGGTAGAATCTAATATGAATATGCTTCGCGTATGGGGTGGTGGAATTTATGAGACGGATTACTTTTATTATTTATGTGATAGTTTAGGGATTCTGGTTTGGCAAGATTTTATGTTTGCTTGTGCAATGTATCCAGGCGATACAGCCTTTGTAAGTTCCGTGGAATTAGAAGCTACCCAGCAGCTTAAGCGATTGCGCAAACATCCATCAATAGCTTTATGGTGTGGAAATAATGAGAATTCTGAAGGTTGGCATCGATGGGGCTGGCAAGAAAATAGGAGTGATGTAGAGATAGAAGAAATTTTTGCTGATTACCAACTCCTGTTTAATCAATTGCTTCCTCGTTTAGTAGATTCCTTAACAGAAACAGACTATTGGGAGTCGTCTCCACAATATGGACGTGGAAATCCACAACATCAATTTACTGGCGATGCTCATTATTGGGGTGTTTGGCACGATGGGGAACCCTTTGAGAATTTCGATTCTAAAGTCCCTAGGTTTATGAGTGAATATGGTTTTCAGTCTTTTCCTGTAATGGATGCTATAGAGCTTTATGCTATTGAGGAAGATCTAGATTTGGAGTCTAAAGTGATGAAAACACATCAAAAACATCCTCGTGGTAATAGCTTGATAAAAGAGTATATGCTACGAGATTATAAAGACCCTGCAGATTTTGAGAGTTTTGTATATTTATCTCAAGTTTTACAAGCTGATGGTATGCGCATTGCTATGGAAGCACACAGAAGAGCTAGGCCTTATAATATGGGGACTCTTTATTGGCAATTTAACGATTGCTGGCCAGCAGCATCTTGGTCTACTATAGATTATTATGGAAACTGGAAAGCATCGCAGTACGCAGTAAAAAGGGCTTATAATGAGGTGCTTATTTCTACAGTTCAGTCTCAAGATTCCTTAGCTATCTATTTAATTAATGATTCATCTACTCCTTTAGAACTTGACCTCATAGTAGCGCATGTAGATTATGAAGGGAACACCCTAAAGTCTAATGCTTTTATAGCAACAGTTAATGCTGCCTCTAGTAGCTTTCAGCAATCTTTAGTACTTGATGATTACCTATATATTGATAGTACAGAATATAGATCGTATTTAGATATTCAACTCATTATAAATGGTGAGGTAAAAGCTCGTAAATTCCATCATTTTGTTAAACCCAAGGAGATGGATTTACCATATTCAGGTATTTCGCATAAAGTAGAAAAAGACAGCTTAGGTTTTGTTGTAGAGCTTTTTAGTGATGCTTTTATGAAAGATTTAATGATTAGCTCTTTACACGATGGTCGTTTTGAAGATAATTATTTCGACCTTCCAGCAAATGAGCACAGACGAATACGTTTCTACAACGATTATCCAATGGATGAGTTTAATTCCAATAATCTCAGCTTCTTTTCTGTGGTGGATACTTATTAGTGGGAATTGTCAAAATAGTCTTTCTGTCAAATGATCTTTAAAAAGACTGGATTTCTGATTCTTATTTTGTTCCCGACCTCTTTTCTTTTAGTGAAAGATGCGTATAAAAT